>URTP01000011.1 GCA_900550835.1 uncultured Collinsella sp.
AGCCACGTCGCCAAGGTGAACCACCCGAGCCTGTCTGAGCACCCCGATCACGAGCTCTATCAGAAGTACTTTCCCAACGGCGGCGCTTCGATCTTCACCTTTGAGATTAAGGGTGGCCAGGAGGCAGCTTGGAAGTTCATCGATCATTTGCAGGTGTTCTCGCTGCTCGCCAACGTGGCCGACGTCAAGTCGCTCGTCGTGCACCCGGCTACCACCACGCACTCCCAGCTCTCTGCCGAGGAGCTCGCCGAGCAGAACATCACGCCCTCCACGATCCGTCTTTCCATCGGTACCGAGAACGCCGAGGACATCATTTGGGATCTGAAGCAGGCCTTCGCCGCGCTGGACGAGTAAGGCGACTTGTGCAAGGACCCCTTGCGACTCGATAGGTATAACTGCATAAAATGCCTGCTCAAGGCGCCTGCGCAAGCAATGGTTGCGCAGGCGCCTTTTTTGCATAGGAAGGGCGCTATTACAGGGTTTTTGGCATGCTTTATGCATTCGAGTTGTGGAAAACTCCTGTTGAGAGGATGTGAGTTTTACGCAATTGACGTGCGCCTTTTGAGTAAAACCGCAGGTCGCGATTTGCTCGAGGTACTATGCAGCGCGATCGAATCACACGCAGCTCAAACGCAGCAAAAACGCACTACGGAGGTTTCCAGCTACATGAGGATCGATTCACGAAAACCGAAAGCCGCTGCCCTTTCCGCCGCTCTGACCGTGGCACTTTTGGCGGGCGCCGGTGCAACTGATGCCCACGCCGCAACACTGTCCGATACGGTTGGATCTACGCCGTCCGAGACGACGCTGGTACAGCCCGTTGATTATCGCGGCGATGGTTATGGTTCCATGCAGGAGTGGAACGCCTCGATGGAGGCCAAGCGCGATTCCCTTGAGATACGCGCTCAGATTATCCTAAACATGTATGGTGACTATGCCACCGATGACGAGCGCGCTGTGCTGCAGGGTTGTATCGATGGTGCGGGCAGCCTTTTGACGATGGGGGAGGTCGACGCGAAGTCGACCGAGCTCGATGAGCTGCGCACTGTGCTTGAGAATGCCAAGCGCGAAGCGCTCGAGGTCGCTGCCGCCGAGGCGGAGGCTGCCGAGGCCGCCCAGGCTTCGTATTACAACGCCGGCTCCGGCTCGTCTTACACGTCTGCTGCGTATTACGCGAACGGCTCGGGTCTGACGCGCTCGAGCGGCGTCAATAACTATAACGGCCGCCGCGAGACTTATTACAGCAGCAACGTGTTGTATCACCACCGCACGGGCGAATGGACGCAGGATTCTGAGGGCTTCTGGCGCGATTCCGACGGCTATTACGTTGTTGCCGCGGGCGATATGGCCCAGGGCTCGACCTTTACGGGCTCCAAGGGTGATTGCAAGGTCTATGACTCCGGCTGCGCTGCCGGAACCACCGACTACTACACCGGTTGGTAATCTGCCATAAGCAAAATACGCACATGATGGGCGGGCGTCTTTACTGAGCTTTTAGGCAACGTAAAGCCGCCCTTTCTTTATGTGCGCTTGAGTTAACAGAGCCCTTACCGTGGCGGTACGCTGGGCGTATGGATGCGGGGCACACTAGTTCATGAGAAATAGGGTCTTTCTCTTGGAGGAAGTGATCTTGTGAATGCTCGAGATATTGCCATTGCCGCCGTCGCGTTGATGCTTGGCTGCCTTGGTCCCACGGCCGCGCTCGTCGCGGGCATGCAGGGGACATGCGGGGCTGCTCCTATCGTGATCGGCGCGTTGATCGCGGCCACACTGCTGGGAAGCGCCGGTGTTGTCCTTTGTCGCGACGATGAGGACGAGGTTCCGGAGTCGCATCTCTAACTGTTGCGAAAGTGACTGTTGGCCATGGCTGAATATGAAAACCGCCGCAAGGGGAGTGCCCCTTGCGGCGGCTTTGCTCTTGAGGCTGTTGGCTGCGGTGCGTCGAGCGCTACCAGCTGGCCTCGATTTCGCGGATGCGCGAATAGAGCCATTCGTTTTGCGGCACTTGGATACCGTGCTTGGCCGCGAGGCGGCAGATGGTGCCCGCAAACTCATCAACCTCGGTTTTGCGCCTTGCGACGCGGTCTTGAGTCATCGAGGGCATGCCGGCGGGTTCGAGCCCCTCGATGAGGTGCACCATCTGCGTTAGGTCTGCCTCGGTCAGCTCAATGCCCTCGGCGTTGGCGACCGCAAGCGTTTCGCGCATGGCGGAAACAAAGCAGCGGCGCTGCTCGGAGCCCTGCTCCGTAGCGCTTCCGTAGGTGCCGCCGTAGGCCATACAGGTCTGGTTGATGCCGTCGTTGAGCATGAGTTTGGCCCACATGCGATGTGCGATGTCGTGCTCGACGGTATGGGCGATGCCGCAACGCGTGTAGAGCTCGTCGATGGCGATAACGGTTGCGGGGTCGGTGCCCGCTGCCGCACCAAAGCGGATCTCGCCGGCATTGGTATAGGTGAGCTCCCCGTTGAGGAATACGGCGTCCATGCCCTGGCAGATACCAAGGACGGTGTGCTCCCAGCCAAAGCGCTCGGCAATCTTCTGCTCGCTCGTGATGCCGTTGCACAGCGACGCGATCAGCGTGTCGGGTCCCACGACGCTTTCCAGGGTTTTGAGCACCACATCGAGCCCGGTTGTCTTGACCGTGAGGATGACCAGGTCGACGGGCGTCGCCTCGCTCGCGCGGACGGACTTGAGCGCGCAGGGCTTGCCGTTGACGGTGAGCGCATCACCTGCGTGGCGCTCAAAGCGCGCGTCGTCCATAACGTATTCGACGGCGTCGTTGCCGAGCGCTTGGGCGATCATGCTGCCGTAGAGCAGGCCCACGCCGCCCTTGCCGATGAAGGCGACCTTGTTGATCTGCATGTGAATCATCTCCCCATAAAAAGGCGCCCGCGTATGGGGCGCCTGATGGATTGTATGCCGCCGGGCCATGTCGCGTGCACCGGATGGCCGTATTTAGAAGAACAAACGCATGGGAACTTATGACGCGGGGCAGACCGCAAAGACACGTGCGGGATATCCGACGCCATCACGCACCTTGGGGAAGGTGCAGAAGATGACGGCGCCCGTGGCGGGAAGCTCGTCTAGATGGTCCATGACCTCGATCTGATAGCGATCGACCGAGAGGATGTACTGTTCGCCGGGGTAGGGGTAGGCGTCCTCACGCGTGGTCACGCTCGCCGGGTCGGTGTCAGCCGGCTCGTGGCCGATGGCGCCGATGTCGCGCTCTTCAACGAGCCACTTGATGGCGTCGAGGTCCCAGCCGGGGTAGTGGGGCTGGCCGTCCTCGTCCTTGTTCTCGAGGTCGGCGAGCTTGGACCAGTCGGAGCGGAAGGCGACGAAAGCGTCCTCGGGAATGCGACCGTGCTCATCCTCCCAAGCTTTGAGGTCCTCGATGGTCAGGATAAAGTCGGGATTCGCGGCGCACTCCTCGTGCTTGTCGATCACGCAGAGCGGATGCATAAACTCGATGGGTTCAATCTCTCCAAGGGAACGGCCGTCAACATGGAAGTGGCGCGGTGCGTCGACATGCGTGCCGTACTGCGAAGCAACCGAATACTGGAAGCAACGCATGGGGGCGAGCATGTCCTCGGGCGTGCCGGGCAGGTAGTCGAAGAGCTTGGTGGACTCAAACGGCTTAAAGCCAAACCAGTGCGGGGTGTCGCATGAGAGCGTGTGGGTGAGGTCGACCCAGCGATAATCGTTGCTTTTGAGCTGGGAGGCGAGGTTCCAAAGGTCGAGCGCGGGCATGGGCGGCTCCTTTCATCGGGCTTTTTGCTGATGTTAAAGCGGTGCCGTGACAGCTCGATTTCTGCTGCGTTACGATACGTTCTCGATTGCGATTCCACGATGTTTCGGCCGCGTGACCATTGTGTTTCGCCTTGCCGGGGCGCTGATGGCGAAAGGAGGGGCCGTGCAATATCGCGTTGACCCCAAAAGTGGTAACCGAATATCCGCTCTGGGTCTGGGCTGCATGAGATTTCCCGGTGCGCCGGGACACCCCGATGCGAAGACAGCCGATGCCATCATTTCCCGTGCGGTGGAGCAGGGGATTAATTATCTGGATACCGCGTATCTCTATCCCGGTAACGAGGTGTGCGTGGGCGCCTCACTTGAGCGCCTGGGTCTGCGCGACCGCGTGTTGCTCGCGACTAAGTTGCCGCACGCTTCGTGCAAGTGCGCGGAGGATTTCGACCGGTTCTTCGACGAGCAACTGCGCCGCCTGCGGACCGACCATATCGACTATTACCTTATGCACAACATCACTTCGCCCGCCCAGTGGGAGCGCGTGGTGGCGTTGGGCATCGAAGACTGGATTGCGCACCAAAAGGCTGCGGGGCGTATTCGCCAGATAGGTTTTTCGTATCACGGCAGTGCGGCGGACTTCCTGACGATGCTCGACGCGTATGACTGGGATTTTTGCCAGATTCAGTACAACTACGCTGGAGAGCGCTACCAAGCGGGAACGGCGGGACTTATAGCAGCCGCCGAGTGCGGGCTCGCGGTGTTTGTGATGGAACCGCTTTTGGGCGGACGCCTGGCGGGCAAGCTGCCTCCGCGGGCCCGCGCCGTGCTCGATGACGTACGCGATCCGTACCTGAAGACGCCGGCTGCTTGGGGCCTTTCGTGGGTGTGGAACCATCCTCAAGTCACGATGCTGCTTTCGGGCATGACCGATACCGCGCAGGTGGACGAGAACGCGGTGCTGGCCGATCGGGCCCTGCCGGATTCGATGACAGCCGCTCAGCTCGATACCATCGCACGCGTGCTGGCGGAGTTTGAAAAATCGAATCGCGTGCCCTGCACGGGATGCGGCTACTGCATGCCATGTCCCAAGGGTATTAACATTCCCGGCTGCTTTGCCGCTTACAACGCGAGCTATGCGCACAGCTGGTTTACGGGGCTGTCGCAATACTTTACGGCGAGCGCGGTGCGCACGAGCGAGCCCAAGCTCGTGAGCAATTGCGTCAAGTGTGGCAAATGTGCGCGTCACTGCCCGCAACACATCGATATCCCCGAGCGTCTCGACGACGCGCGCCGACGTTTCCAGCCTGGCCCCGTGACGGCGGTGCTCAAGGCCTTCGGCAAAACTCGCTCCTCATGACCCTTTTATATCTTGTGATGGAATAGTTCCTGTTTGCGGAAGAATAGGGCGATAGCAGGAACTATTTCGTCGCAACTGAAGGGGGGCTGTCGTGGGCCATCGGGATTCATGTGATGATTTGCGTGAGGTTCGTTGGGGCGTTTTGGGCGCTGGGCACATTTCGCATCGATTTGCATCGTCGCTCAAGAAGGTCGACGAGGCACGGCTGGTGGCTGCGGCCGGCCGCACTCCTGCACATGTCGAGGAATTTTGTCGAGCGTTTTCGATTGATGCCGCGCACAGTTATGCCACGGCTGACGATAGCGGCGATGCGGCTTATGATGCGTTGATTGCCGATCCCGATGTCGATGCAATCTACTTGGCTATTCCGCATGGCATGCATGCGCATTGGGCTTGTCGGGCACTGCGCGCGGGAAAGGCCGTGCTGTGCGAAAAGCCGGCCGTTTTGAATGAAGAAGAGGCCCATGCGATCGCCTCTGTTTCCCGTAAGTGCGGTGTGCCGTTTATGGAGGCGATGAAAAATCGGTTTTGTCCGATGCATACTCGCGTGAAGGGTTTGCTTGCGTCGGGCGAGCTCGGCTGTATCGTCTCGATCGAAAGCGTGCAAAAACTCGATTATGGTGAGTCCCCTTCGAGTTATCTGCTCGATCCGTTGCAGGGTGGCTGTCTATATGACATGGGCTGCTATGCGGTCGGGTGGTTTGAGGATTTGCTTGCGGGTGCGTGCGATGTTTCGTCTCGTGAAGTTCGCTGGCGTGACGTATTAGGCGGCCGCGTGGATTGGGCCGATGAGATCCATATGAGTGTCGGCGGTATACCCATTCATATGGTGTGCGACGGCAAAGCAGCATATGAAAGCCGCTTAATGATTGCTTGCGAACGGGGTTCGGTGGAAATCGAGCGCCTCCATCGCCCCGAGCTCGCCCATGTGAAGTACTCCGACGGACGAATGCTCGAAATTAATGCCCCGTTTGATGTCGATGATTTCTACGGCGAAATTCAGCATGCGACGCAGCTCGTCCAGACGGGAGAGCTTGAAAGCCCCGTTATGCCTCTTGCCGCCACGCAGCGCTGCGCGCAGATAATCGATGCGATTCGCTTGACGCTCTAGGCTGCGGTGCTGGTGCTCAAGGGGGCTCGGCGGACCTTGCCCCTGATGCCCCTTTTATATCTTGCGGTGGAATACGGTCTGTTTGCGCCAAAATAAGGCACCAATAGACCGTATTTCACCGCAACTGATGAGGGGGAGTTGGAGATGCTGACGATCGGGTGTCATCTTTCGACGACGAAGGGCTATCGGGCGATGGGGGAGACGGCGTTGTCCATTGGCGCCAATACCTTTGCGTTCTTTACGCGCAACCCGCGCGGTGGCAAGGCAAAAGACTTTGACATGGATGACGTGGCGGCTCTGCGCGAGCTTATGGCACAAAACGACTTTGGACCGCTGGTGGCGCATGCCCCGTATACCTATAACCCCTGCTCGGCCAAAGAGCGGGCGCGCGAGTTTGCCCTGGAGGCCATGGCAGAGGACCTGCGGCGCATGGAAGCGCTGCCCGGCAACTACTACAATTTTCACCCCGGTGCGCATGTGGGACAGGGGGCGGACGCCGGCATTCAGATGATTGTCGACACACTGTGCCAGGTGATGTTTGAGGGGCAGCAGACGACGGTATTGCTCGAGACCATGGCAGGCAAGGGCACCGAGGTGGGCCGTAGCTTTGAAGAGCTGGCGTGCATTATCGAGGGCGTTGCCGCCAAGTGCCCAGAGCTGTCCGATAAGCTGGGCGTTTGTTTGGACACCTGCCATGTGAACGATGCCGGCTACGACATCATCCATGATCTGGACGGCGTACTCGACGAGTTCGATCGCGTGGTGGGTATCGATCGCTTGCATGCTGTACACATCAACGATTCGAAGAACCCTTGTGGCGCCCATAAAGATCGTCACGAGTGCATCGGCAAGGGATACCTTGGCAGCGAGGAATTTGGTGGCGGTATGCAGGTTATGCAGAATATTGTATCGAATGGCCGTTTGCGTTCACTGCCGTTTATTTTGGAGACTCCGAACGAACTTGCAGGTTATGCAGCTGAAATTAGACTATTAAGGTCATTGCAGCAGTAATGACTGTCATAAAGTAGAGTATTCCATTCACGTTATGGGTTTGTTTCAATCAGTTTTCTCATTGCAGATTCGTAATTCCGGGTGCATAATAGCCAACAGTTTTTGCAGACCTCTGAATCAAACGAGGTCACCGGAAGGAGACTGATTATGAAGCTCAAGAAGCTTGGCGCATTTGCCGCCACGGGTGCCATGGCGCTCGCCCTTGCTCTGACGGGCTGCGGCTCGTCCAACGCCACCTCTGGTTCTGATGCCGGTTCCAGCAGCTCTGACGACGCTAAGGTCGAGAAGGTCGACGGCTCCAAGGAGTACGCACTCGTCAAGGACGGCACGCTGACCGTCGGCACCTCTGCCGAGTACGCCCCGTTTGAGTACAAGGACGACAACGGCGATTATCAGGGCTTTGACCTTGAGCTTATCAAGGCTATCGGCGACAAGCTGGGCCTGGATGTCGAGTACGTCAACAATGACTTTGACACGCTGGTTCCGGGCGTCGCTTCGGGTGCCAAGTATGACGTCTCCATCGCGGCTATCACTGACACGCCCGAGCGTGAGAAGGAAGTCACTTTCTCCGATTCCTACTACATGGACGATCAGGCCATCGTGACCAAGGTCGATAACGCCGACATCACGGCTGACAACTACAGCGAGAAGCTCAACAACGCCGACGCTACCATCATCGTCCAGTCTGGCTCGACCGCCGAGGCCTTTGCCCAGGAGAACTTCCCCAAGGCCAAGATCGTCCCCTACAAGGATGCTACCGAGTGCTTCAGCGCCTTGCAGTCCGATAAGGGTGACGCCGTAGTCACCAACCGCTCCGTTGCCAGCCAGCTGACCGCCGAGCAGTTCAACACCTGCCAGACCATCAAGCAGATCAGCACCGGCGAGGAGTACGCCATCGCCATCAACCAGGGCAACACCAAGCTCAAGGACGACATCAACCAGGCCATCAAGGACCTGACCGATGACGGTACCGTTGACGCCCTCATGGCTAAGTACAACATCAAGTAAAATAGCTACTTGATTGTGCGCGGGCCCTTTCCGTTTTGCGGAGAGGGCCTTTGCGCTTCTCTTGACGGAGAGTGTTTCCGTCTCGTTTTGCCGGCAACTTCTACGATAGGAGCCACCTTGTCTCGACTGAACAAAGGGGCCGCGGAGCAGCGTTTTTCACTGCCCGCCTTGCTCCAAAAGCTAGCCTGCGTCATGGCCGTGGCGCTCGCGCTGGTGTGCGCGGGGGCATATGCGCCCACGACCGCCCAGGCGCTTGAGACCGCAAAGATTACCGCCCGACCCAACACCGGTTCGGGCAGCGCTGTGGTCGGCGGCACCGAGACGCGCATTACCTGGGAAGTTCAGGCCGATGCCGACGAGGAGCTGAGCGGTCTTTCTTTGACGTTTGTCGACGGCACGACGTTTGGTACCGATGACACGCGATTGACGATGCTCTCGGGCGAGGACCTCATGGATCGTACGCCCATGAAACCCACGTGCAAGGCTGACGGCCAGACGCTCAAGATCGATTTTGGCGAGACGGCGCCTGCCGGCGGCTTTTTCCGTGTCGAGGTTTACGGCGTGACCTTCCCCGTCGAGGGCGGCGATGAGGCCTTTAGCGGCACCTATACGCTCGCCGACGGGTCGACCAAGAAGATCTCCAAGATTCCGTCGGTGGAGATCAAGGGCGTGACGGCCTTCGATAACTTCTTGGCCGACCTTAAAGAGCAGCCGTGGGTCGAGGCCTGGAACTCCAATATGTTCCTGCGCCTGTTCCTGAACCCGGTCATTTTGGTCCAGAGCCTGCCGATCGTCTTTAAGGGCTTCCTCATGTCGCTCTCGATCGTGCTCGTGGCGTTTCCGCTGGCAATTCCCTTCGGTTTTGCCCTGTCGCTCATGCGCATCTCCAAGTCGCGCATCCTGCGCTGCCTCGCCGGCATCTACGTGAATATCATTCGCGGTACGCCGGCGTTCCTGCAGATCTACATCGCGTTCTTCGGTCTGCCGTTGGCCGGCGTCAAGGTGGACGACTATGTCTTGGGCGTTATCGTCATGGCCATGAACTCGTCTGCGTACCTGTGCGAGATCTTCCGTGCCGGTATTCAATCAATCCCCAAGGGCCAAAACGAGGCTGCTCGCTCTCTGGGCATGAATGCCTTCCAGACGCTGCTCTACGTTATGATTCCGCAGACGTTCCGCAATGTTTTGCCTACGCTGACCAGCGAGTTTATCTTGCTTTACAAGGATACGTCGCTGCTTGCCGCCGTGGGTGTGGTCGAGATCGTCATGAACGCCCGTACCATCGTGGCCACGACGGGCTCCATTACACCGTACGTGGTTGCCGCTCTGTTCTATCTGGTCATCACCCTGCCGCTCGCTCGCTTGGTGAGCGGTCTTGAGGCGAGGCTTCTGGGCACGGCCGAGACCAAGAAGAAGCGTCCCGCCAAGAGCGCCGGACAGGTTGTCGCGACGCCCGCCGATCACATCGCCGGTCTGTAAGGAGGTCCTATCATGAGCGAAACCAATAACTCGAACGAGGTCGTCGTCAGTATCAAGAACCTCCAGAAGGCCTTTGGCGACAACGTGGTCCTGCGCGATATCGATCTGGATGTGCACAAGGGTGAGGTCGTTGTGGTCTTGGGCCCCTCGGGCTCGGGCAAGTCGACGATGCTTCGCTGCATCAACCGTCTGGAGCATCCCACGAGTGGCTCGATTGTCGTTGAGGGCGTGGACGTGTGCGCCAAGGGTGTCGACCTTAACAAGGTACGTACGCATCTGGGTATGGTGTTCCAGCAGTTCAATTTGTTCCCGCACCTCTCAGTCAAAAAGAACGTCATGCTCGCGCAGCAGAAGGTACTCAAGCGCAGCAAGGAAGAGGCCGAGAAGATTGCCGTCGAGGAGCTGACCAAGGTCGGTCTTGCCGAGCGCATCGACTTTATGCCGAGCCAGCTCTCGGGCGGTCAGCAGCAGCGCGTGGCGATCGCCCGCGCCCTGTCGATGAACCCGCACGTCATGCTCTTTGATGAGGCCACGTCGGCGCTTGACCCCGAGCTTGTCCGCGACGTCCTTGGCGTCATGCGCGATCTCGCGCACGACGGCATGACCATGATCGTGGTGACGCACGAGATGGGCTTTGCCCGCGATGTCGCCGACCGCGTCGTCTTTATGGACGGTGGCGTTATCGTGGAAGAGGGTACGCCGAGCGAGGTCTTCGACCACCCCAAGAGCGAGCGCACCAAGGCGTTCTTGGGCAATATTTCGTAGCCGCTTTATATGACTGACATAGCAGAAAACGGGAGCTGGATGTGATCCGGCTCCCGTTTTTTGTTGGGATGCGAATGTGTTTTGGTGCAGAGCGCGTTACGGGCGGAGCTCATTGCCGCTAGGCGAGCTCGGCTCCGAGGGCCTTGCAGGCCGCCTCGCCCTCATCGTCGGGCGCATCGTAGCAAATGACGGAGTCCACGACGTTGACGCCGGCCTCGTCGGCGTCGGCCTTCCAGTTGTCCATCCACTCGCCCTCGGCCCACGAATAGGAGCCAAAGAGGACGACCTTCTTGTCGCCGAGGGTCTCCTTGACCTCGTCCCACATCGGCTGGAACTCGTCGTACTCGAGCTCCTCGGACCCCATGGCGGGGCAGCCGAAGGCGAAGGCGTCATAGTTGGTGACCTTGTCGGCAGAGAAGTCGGCGCAGGAGATGACCTCAGCCTCGGCTCCGGCTGACGTCGCGCCTTCGGAGACGAGGTTTGCCATGGCCTCGGTGTTGCCCGTGCCGCTCCAGTAAACGACGGCGATCTTGCTCATGTTTTGTCCTTTCGGTCGTGCGGCGCTTGCCGCGGCTTGTACGTTCTATCGGGTTGCCTGGGCAAGTTGCGCCAGGCTGCAGCCCTGCTGATAGATAAAAGTGAAGTATTGGGTGCAGGCACGGTAGGCATCAAACGTCGCAAGCGCCTGCTCGACATTTGCGTAGACCTTCCAGGCCCCAAAGACCTTGTAGTTCTCGCCGCGCTGGACGATAAACTCGTGCACGTCGTCGTAGGGATATCCAAGGAAGTAGCCTATTTCGTGCGGAAACTCGCAGGTGCAGTCTTTGCTGCAGCTAGCTTGCTGGGGTAGTGCGCATCGAGTCTGGCTGCAGGCGCATTCCGCGACGTTATTGCTCGCGAGCGTGATGCGTGATGCCAAATGCACAAGGCATGCCGAAAGGTCTCTCGTGTCGTAGCCTTCCGAGGTGAGCGCCGTTTGGACGCGAGGGTCTGCGAAATAGGTGGTGAGGCTTTTGGCTCGGTACGCGTACACGAGCGCTCCGCAGGGCCGCCAGACCAAAACACTCAGGTGGATGCCGAGCGGGTCAAGCTCGCGATTGCACTGGGCGATAACGTCGAGCAGGCGTGCTCGGCGTTCTGCAATGGTTTCGGTTGTGGTCGAGCCGTCCCCGTGGGCGTAGGTGCCTGGATAGGTAAAGAGCGATGCCGGCTTGATGCCCGCGAGCGTGGGAGAGCAGTTGCGCACGACTGCCGCCTGAAACGTTGGAATGTCTATGGTTCGAGTCACGGCGTTCCTTACGGATCTAAACTGTTAGCCTAGGAAAACTTATACACGAAAGTAAGCCATGGTCAACAAAAAAGTTTGAAGAGGGAAACTAATTGACCGAACAGACATGATTTTGGGTTAAGATGGGGGCACCCCATGGGGGTATCTAGATAGTGCTACTTGAAAGGGGAGCGCATGAGTGACTTGCTCAACCCTGCGAATCTCATCGTGCTGGCCGTCATTGCCGTCGGCATGTTTTTTGGACTGCGTCGCATTGCCGCTTCGACACACGGGAAGAGTTGCTGCAGCGATGGTACGAGCGGCAAGAAGGCCAAAAAGGTTGTTGTGGTGGATACCGATGCGTCACACTATCCCTATAGCGATGAGCTGCTCATCGGCGGCATGAGCTGTGAAGGCTGCGCTCAGAATGTAGCCAATGCCCTCAATGCGCTGGATGGCGTGTGGGCAACGGTGACGTATGCGGACCACACGGCACGCGTGCGCTCAAAGCATCCGGTTGATCGCGAGGCACTCGAGGGTGCCGTGAAGGACGCGGGCTATTACATCATAAAGCTGTAGGGGCTCGTGCCTCGGCGGCGCCCTTCGCCGGCGTTCGGGCTGAAAGCGTTCCCCATAAATTGCTTAAATATAGTTCCTCAGTTGTGTAGTAAATGGAAACTCGGTGCCTTTCAAGCCCGAATGCAACCAATTGGCGATCATTGCGCATTCATACAATGTGCTTTTTGTATACTTAACGATGTTTGTTAATACTGTGCCCAGTATTGCTGCTCAAGGTGGACAGAGTTTTTTGGCGTGCGTATAGCTGGGCAATGAGACGAGGGGAGCATTTGCGTTATGAGACGAGTGGAAACACTTGGTCTGGTTTTTGCGATTGCCGCTACGTTGGCATCGCCGATTCCAGCGTGCGCTGAAGAAGCAGGGGGGGGTCGGTCTCCTATGATGCGGGAAACGGTTACACTTTTGAGAAGCTCTCACACCCCACGGTAGATACCTCTTTGCCGGACGGCATTGTGGACTACCAGGGCGACGGTAAGGTTGCCGTTCCCGGCGCCGAGGGGAACACTGCCAATAATGAGGGCGACCGCGGACAGAGCTACACATGGTCAGCGGTCAGTTATGGCGATTGGCTCTATGTGGGAACCTGCTATGCGGCGATGGGCAATACGCTTACGCTGATGCAGGGTACGCTGGGCGACTCGTTTGATGCCGACACCATGCGTGCAACGCTGGAAGCCATGTTCAACGGAACCTTCTTTTATGGCCAGCAAAAAGAGGACGGCACGCCCGATAAGGACAGCGGCGGCATCTTGCTCAAGGTCAACACCAAGACCGGTGAGACTAAGCTCATCCTCTCCAAGTCGTCGAATAATATCGAGCCGCTTTTCCGCAACGCTGTGCGTTACAAGGGCAAGCTGTATTTTTGCGGCAGCGTGAGGAAGGCCAATAGCGCCTCGGGCCTGCCCTCCGTTTACGAGATCGACCCCAAGACCGATGAGTACAAGGTTGTGTACCAGGGTCTTTCGAGCTTGCAGGATTATGGCGCGGCGTACAAGCAGGGTATTTCCACCGGCATCCGTGGCATGTGCGTGCACGATGGGCAGCTGGTTATCAGCAACGTGGGCAAGGACGCGAGCGGTAAGTTTGTTGCGACGATCCTGACCTCTTCCGACCCCTCGAAGGGCCAAGAGAGTTTCACCGAGATCGCAAACTCCGATACGCTGTTTGGCTATCCCGCCATTAGCTACAAGGACAGCATCTACGGCGGCAGCATTTGGGATATGGTCTCGTTTAACGGACATCTGTATGCCACGATCTGCACCGGTACGCCCGATAACGCTCCGGATGACAACTCCATGCAGTCGTTTGCGATGGTTCGAGGCGATAAGAATGCCGATGGAACGTATACCTGGGTGCCGATCGTCGGCGATCAGGCCAATGACAAGGCGAAGTATTGCTTTGGTATCGATCCTGCCCGCACTCGTTCGGGCGCGGCGAATCTGATCGTCTATAACGATTATCTCTACATCGGCGAGTATAACGATGAGGAAATCGCTCTGGAGCGTATCCTATTTAACAAATCCAAGAGTGGAGAGGATGGCAAGAGCGGTATGGGCGGCGTCGACTGCTCGTTTGTGAATGCCAACCTTGAGCAGTCGGTCAATCTGTACCGCATGGACAAAGACGAGAATATGGAGCTTGTCGTCGGCGACCGCACCGAGATGTTCCCCGAGGGTGGCATCTCTGGCCTGACCTCGGGCTTTGGGCGTAACGAGAACCAGTACGTCTGGCGTATGCAAAAGTTTGACGGCAAGCTGTATGTCGGCACGTTCGACACGGCGAGCCTGCTGGAGCCGATCGGCCAGTTCTCCAACGGCGACATTATCGATATGACGCCGGAGGAGTGGGACTCTCAGGTTAAGTACATCAAGAACCTGCTTAAGATCTTGCTCGAGAAAAACCTACCCAATCATCCGATCGAGGGCGCGAGCACTCTGGCGGATGAAGAGGACGGGGACGCCGCTGGCATCGATGATGCCGATGACGTTGACGCCGATAAGGCTGCGGCTGCCGAGGGTCTGGAGAATCTGGGCGACGCGTTGGACGATGCCACGGATGGCCTTGCCGATCAAGCGGCAACGATACCCGTGGACGACGAGAGCGACGACGCCTATGCTCAAAAGATCGATGGCGAGATCGCCTACTTTGAGTCGTTCGCGGATCAGTATCAGGACATGCTGAATGCGTATGACGAGCTTAAGCAGCGGTATAAGGACGCCTACGGCGATGAGCTTCCCGGAGATATTCAGGATGCGTTCGATAAGCTGCTGAGCCAAGAGAATCTTAAGAAGCTGCAAAGCGTGATCAAGTGCATGTATTACTTGCGCGACGCGGAGCGCGGCTTTGATATGTATGTTACGGCCGATGGCGTGAGCTTCACGACGTTGACGACCAACGGTTTTAACGATCCGTACAACCATGGTCTGCGCACCTTTGCCGTGACCAATCAGGGTCTGTGCCTTGGCACGGCCAACCCATTCAATGGTTGCCAGGTTTGGATTCAGCGCAAGGAGAACTCCGAAAACCCGGTCGATCCCGATCCGGATCCGACCGAGCCGAGCAAACCCAACCCGAGCAACCCCAGCCCGAGCAACCCGTCGAATCCGGGTTCCACGGATAAGCCCAACGGGTCTACCAGCAGCACGACCACGGTTTCGAAGACCACGAAGAAGGCCGAGAAGTCGTCCCTGCCTGGCACAGGTGACTCGACCGCAGCGCTGGTCGCAGGTCTTTTGATTGCCGCTGTCGCCGTGCTCGCCGTTGCGTTTGGCCTGCGCAAGCGCTCTGGCCGCTAGGCTCGGCCGCGTAGCTCGATGTCTTGAATGTCGTCGAAGTTAATGGCGATATCCCTGAGTTTGAGCAGCTTGTATGCCGGCAGCACCTCGACCAGGATGCCGGTGCGGGAGCGATAACCGTACGTATCGTAATAGGTCACGCGGAGCAGGTCTCCGCGCTTGAGGCCCTCGAGCTTTTTCGAAAGCTCGAGGGCTTTTTCTTCCGTAAGCTCACACTTGGGCTCGACGGTGATTTCTTGCTTACGTACGAGCTCGTAGTACCCCGTGAGGGCGGCGAAGGGCATAAACTGCGCGGCGCGTCCGGCGCGAACGGCGCCGTTGGCCGTGAGGTTGGGGTCGGCGGCGCGGCGTCTTCCCTCGGGGTCGGCCAGGCGCTCAAAGGCGGTGGGAGGGCGCATGGGTTGCTTGGGTTTAGGCACGGTGTCCTCCGACCTGATCGTTGCGTTCGCGTGCGGTGGCGCCGGCGGTAAAGCTCAGCCCCTTGACGAGCGCGTTTTTGCCGTATTTGCCCTTTACGGCCAGGACGGCACGGGCCAGCTCGCGCTCGCGCTCATCGGCCTCGACATCGCTAAATAGATCGATGGTGGCAAACTCCTCCGGCATGAGGTTGCCAAATCCCAGGTTGATGCGCTTGACCGGTCGTTTGGGATCGACCGTTTGTGCCCAAAGGTCATCGAAATAGCCCATGATCTTCTTAAACGAGTTGGTGCGTTCGGGCAGCTTTCGCGAGGCGTTGGAGTGCGCGAAGAGCGCGGCATAGCCGCCACGCGGTTTGCCGCCATGCTCTCCCACAAAGATGCCATCGATTGCCTGCGCCTCGCGCACCAGACGGCGTCGTTCGCCATCGCGCTGGACGGGCTTGGGCGCACGGGGAGCGAGTTTAGGGCCGGCGGTCGCGGTGGGTTCGATGCTTGACGTGCTTGAGCGCAGGTGCCCGCATCCGTCCACATATTGCGCCGTGCCGCTGGCGTCGAGTCGGCGTATGTCGGCTCGCTCGCTCGCGTAGCCCACGAAGAGCGAGATGCTGTCGCAGACCACATGTTTATCGACCAAGTCCAGCACGGCGCTGTCGACCATCTCGCGCAAGACGGTGTAGGCCTGCTCGTAGGCATAGCCCTTCGAGAGCACCTGCCCTGTGGTAGTTGAGGTTGCCTGCGGGCGATAAGCTTGGATATCGGCAATGGTTGTCGGCTCACGCCCAAAGGCGTGGTCGATGAGATACTCGGCATTGACGCCAAGCTCATCGTAAAGCAGGTTTTCGTCGAGTGCGGCGACGCCCATCAAATCGTAGACGCCGTACTTTTCGAGCCGGGCTGCCACGCCGGGGCCGATGCCCCAGATATCGGTGATGGGACGATGGGGCCAGATCTCCTTGCGAAAGGTTTCGTCGTCGAGTACGCCGATGCGGCTGGGCACGTGCTTGGCGGTAATATCGAGCGCTACCTTAGCCTGGAATAGGTTGGGGCCGATGCCGACGGTGGCCGTGATGCCAGTGCGCGCGAGGACCTCGTCGCGCAGCATGCAGGCGAGCCCTTCGGCATTGGTGTGGTAGAGGTCTAGATAGGGCGTCACGTCGATAAAGCATTCGTCGATTGAATAGACGTGAATGTCTTGCGGGCTGACGTATTCCAGGTAGATACCGTAGATCTGCGCCGACACCTCCATGTAGTGCTGCATGCGCGGTACGGCCTTAATGTAGTCGATGCCGTCGGGTATCTCGAACAGACGGCAGCGATTGTGGATGCCGAGGTCCTTCATGGCCTGCGTGATAGCGAGGCAGATGGTCGTGCGCCCGCGCGATTCGTCGGCAACGACCAGGTTGGTGGTGAGCGGATCGAGCCCACGATCGACGCACTCGACGCTGGCATAAAACGTCTTGAGGTCGATGCAGATGTAGGTGTGCTGCTCGTGCGCCACGCTTCCTCCCATCAAACACATGTTCTTATCGAATAGATGTTCGATAATACCCGCTTGCGCGGACATCGTCAAAACCTGTCCCTCTTTGGCGGGTATGGTCGTGCGGCTGCATCGGGTTTTTAACGCAGCTCTAAAGAGCGCGAAACAGCTCGGAAAACCTCGCTTCGTAGCATGAGCCTAACGATTGATACCGCCTATACGCACGGAAGGGTTGTGGGGATAATGGTCAACTATGGGTTTGGTATGCCGACGCGCCTTGTCGCGGACGGCGACGTGGATCGCTGGTGCGGACGATTGGTCGCTCATTACGGCGGTACCAAGGCGCTGGTCGTGCTGGGAGGCGACAAGCATACGCGCGATGAACTGGTCTCGGCGGCGCTCGGGTCGCTCGATCGGGCTCTGCTCGAACGCACACTCTTCCGCTGCGGCTCGGTTGGAGCCGATGGGGGAGATGGACTGGTCGACGAGGCCGTGGCCCTGTCGACCGACGAGGGCGTGGACTTTGTCCTGGCGATTGGCGATGCCGATACGGCCGGCTTTGCGCGCGAGCTCGCTCGTCGCATGGCGGCGCTCGATGCCGGTGAGGACGGTTTTGTCCCCTATGGATGCATTGTCTCGGAGGGCAAAGTGCCCGCTACGGTGGGTGCTGGCGAGGTCCCCGTTTTTGCCATCATCGCGCCCGAATTGCTGGATGGCATCGGGTCTCCCTTGCGCGAGCTGCTCGGTAGCGTGTGCGCCGCGGCGTAATAGCCTGCCAGGAAGGGATAGGTTAATTTTGCCAGGTAAAGCGTTTGACCTGCCAAAACAAACCTGTCCCTTTTTGGTCGGTTGCCGTTTAGGGGCGGATTGGCAACGCTCGCTGATTGTAGTCTTGACCTGCGCTAGAATAGTGGCATCTGAATATCCGGGCGCATGGAGGAGTGCGCCCGTATGCTGAGGAGGACTCTATGGCAACTGTTGCCGCACCTATCGATGCTACGTCGACTGCCGCTTGGAAGGCGCTCGAGGCTCATCAGGAGAAGCTCGAGGCCGAAGGTATCGACCTCAAGGCCTGGTTCGCCGCTGACGCCGACCGCGTGAACAAGCTGAGCTTTGACGCCGGCGACCTTCACTTCGATCTGTCCAAGAACCTGGTGACCGATGAGACCGTCAAGCTGCTGTGCGATCTTGCCCGCGAGGTGAAGCTCGAGGAGCGCCGCGACGCCATGTTCTCCGGCGAGCACATCAACACCACCGAGGACCGCGCCGTCCTGCACACCGCGCTTCGCCGCCCGGCAAGCGAGAAGGGGCAGCTCATCGTTGACGGCCAGGATGTCGTCGCCGACGTGCACGAGGTCCTCGATCGCATGTATGCCTTCGCCGAGCGCGTGCGCTCCGGTGAGTGGAAGGGCGTTACCGGCAAGAAGATTGAGCACCTGGTGTCCATCGGCATCGGCGGCTCCGATCTGGGCCCGGTCATGGCTTACGAGGCTCTGCGCCCCTATGCCGACGCCGGTATCGACTGCCGCTACATCTCCAACATCGACCCCAACGACCAGGCCGAGAAGCTCCGCGGCCTGGATCCCGAGACCACGCTCGTGATCATCGTCTCCAAGACCTTCACCACGCTTGAGACCCTCACCAACGCTCGTGAGGTCAAGACCTGGATGCTCGAGCAGCTCAAGGCTCAGGGTGCCATCGACGGCTCCGATGAGCAGAACGCCGAGGCCGTGGCCAAGCACTTTGTCGCCGTTTCCACCGCGCTCGAAAAGGTCGAGGCCTTCGGTATCGACCCCGCCAACGCCTTCGGTTTTTGGAACTGGGTCGGCGGCCGCTATTCCGTCGACTCCGCCGTGGGTCTGTCGCTGATCGTCGTGCTCGGCCCCGAGCGCTTCCAGCAGTTCCTTGAGGGCTTCCACGCCATCGACGAGTACTTCTGCAACACCCCGCTCGAGAACAACGCCGTCGCGCTGATGGGCCTGCTCAACGTCTGGTACGTCAACTTCTTCGGTTCCAAGAGCCACGCCGTGCTGCCGTACTGCCAGTATCTGCACCGCTTCCCGGCCTACCTGCAACAGCTCACCATGGAGTCCAACGGCAAGCACGTCCGCTGGGACGGCAGCGCTGTGACCTCCGATACCGGTGAGATCTTCTGGGGCGAGCCCGGTACCAACGGTCAGCACGCCTTCTACCAGCTGCTGCACCAGGGCACCGTGGTGGTCCCGGCCGACTTTATCGCTTTCGCCAACACTGCCAACCCCGCAACCGACAGCGGCCAGGACGTCCACGAGCTGTTCCTGGGCAACTTCCTGGCCCAGACCAAGGCGCTCGCCTTTGGTAAGACGGCCGACGAGGTTCGTGCCGAGGGCACGCCCGAGCAGATCGTCCCGGCCCGCTGCTTTGAGGGCAACCGTCCGACGACCTCGATCTTCGGCGACACGCTGACCCCGTTCGCACTCGGCGAGCTCATCGCCCTGTACGAGCACATCACGTTTGTCGAGGGCACGGTCTGGGGCATCGACTCCTACGACCAGTGGGGCGTCGAGCTTGGCAAGCAGCTTGCCAAGCAGATCACCCCGGCCTTCCACGACGACGCTGCCAAGGCCGAGCAGGACGCTTCGACCCAGGCGCTCATCGAGTTCTACCGCGCTCACCGCAAGTAGTTTTTACGGCCGAGTTGGCTTATGGCTGAAAGGGGCCCGTATCCGTTGGGATACGGGCCCTTGCTATTTGGATAGGATGGAATGTATCGGGAGGCGCCTCGACGGGCATCGCAATCGTCGAAGGCGCGCCGTTCATGTTTGGGACAATATGACATTTTTCCCGTTGCAAACAGCGCCGCCGTGGGTGTTCTGTATGATGGCTCAGACAAGGTTGTTCAATGACAGGGAGGCATATATGGCAATCAAAGCCATCGCAATGGATATCGACGGTACACTCACCAACGACCAAAAGGTCATCAGCCCGCGTACGCGCGAGAAGCTGCTCGCGGCGCAGGAGTCGGGCATTAAGCTCATCTTGGCTTCGGGTCGTCCTGCATGGGGGCTGCACGCCTTGGCGCAGGAGCTCGACCTTCAAAACCATGATGGTCTGCTAGTTGCCTTTAATGGCGCGCACGTGGTCGACGCTCAGACCGATGAGGTCCTTTTTGACCAGGCCATGCCGGCTGACGAACTGCACCGTCTGATTGATCATCTGCGCAATTTCGACGTGATCCCTATGATTTCGCTCGGTCGCGATTTGCACGTCGAGGACTCGTACCATTGCATGATCACGCTGCCTGACGGCTTGCAGAAGAATATCGTCAAGTATGAGCGCGATGCGTGCGATCTTAAGATCCGCGAGGTCGAGAGCTTGCATGAGGTCGTGGACACTTATCCCGTGGACAAGCTGCTGACGGCGGGTGATCCGACCTACCTGCAGGCGCATTACGAGGAGATGTATGCGCCCTTTGCCCAGACGCTTTCGGGCATGTTTACGGCCGACTGGTACTTTGAGTACACGGCGCCCGGTATCGACAAGGCCCGCGCGCTCGAGGGTGCCCTGCCCAAGCTCGGTATCGATGCCAGCGAGGTCGTCTCGTTTGGCGACGGCCAGAACGACAAGTCCATGATTGAGTGGGCCGGCACCGGTGTTGCCATGGGCAACGCCGTCGATGAGGTTAAGGCCGTGGCCCAGATGGTGACCGCCAACAACAACGAAGACGGTATCGCGGTAGCACTTGACCAACTGCTGGGTTAGAATCGCCGATAGTGTATGGTTCGGGCGTCCGCTTGCGGGCGCCCTTTTGTTAGGGAGGGTGCCGTGTCTGCATTTCCGTTCGACGCCGTTATCTTTGACATGGATGGCGTCATCGTCGATACCGAGTATTACTACCTGGGGGAGACCGCCGCGTTTGCCAAGGAGCTTGGGCTGAATCTAACCCAAGAGGAGCTAAACGGGCAGGTTGGCACCTCACATCAGTTCTTCCTGCATATGCTGGTCGATTGGTTTGAGCGCGCCGGTAGGGGGCATTTCACTGGCGAGGAAGCGTTGGCCCGTTGGGACGAGTGGGCGCATAAGCGCCCGCGCGACTATCAGGCTTTGATCAACCCGGGTGCCGTTGATACGATTCGAGAGCTGCCGCGCCGCGGCGTCCGTGTGGCGCTTGCCAGCTCGTCTCCCATGGATAGCATCGAGGAAGTGCTCAACGCGTGCGGGCTGTCGGATGCCTTTGAGTATGTGGTGAGCGGCGAGCAGTTTAAGGAGAGTAAGCCCGAGCCCGACATCTACCTGCATGCGCTGGACCTGCTGGGGCTGCCCGCGAATCGCTGCTGCTGCGTTGAGGATTCGGTGCCTGGCATCACTGCCGGCAAGCGAGCCGGCCTGACGGTCGTTGCCAAGCGCGAGGAACGCTTTGGCTTTAGCCAGGATGCCGCGGACAAGATTATCGACCAGCTGCCCGAGCTGCTTGAGCTTTCTTAGGGGGTCTGTTGGAGGCTCTTTAGGGGTTCGTGGACAAAAAATGCCAAATATGAGTACTGTCACTAATTTAGTAACAGGGAAATTATGCTTTTAAGGCCCTGGTTGAGCGCCTGGGGGCGATTATAACCTGTTAAATATGGCTTTAGCCATGCTAAAACGCCTTGATAATGAACAGCTGTACATTATCAAGGCGTTCTTTTGTCACAATATAATGCTACTAGCTTTGCAACAGTACTCATATTTGGCATTTTTTGCCCACCGGGATCAGCGGAAGTCAAATATGGAGCGCGAATTTCCTAAAACGGTCGATTCGACGCTCTCCTCGGCGCAGTTTTTAAGTTCGGCGATGTGCAGGGAGGCGCTTTTTAGCGATGTGATGAGCTGTCGCGCGCTTGCATCTGCTTGCAGTTCGGCTGGAGCGTCGGTTTCGAGCAGCAGGCGGTCGAGTGGAATCTGTCGGGCGTATTCACGACCGCGCTTGGTAGCGAGCATCCGCTCGTTCACGGAAAAATAGCAGCCTGCGTTTCGCGTACGGACGAACTCGTTCGAGGTGCCGCTAAACCAGTGAAAGATGATGGCGGGGGAGTTGGGGCTTGGGGTGAGTAATCCATATGACTCAAGGGCGTCCAGTACGGTTCCTGCTGAACGAACAGCGTGAATTGATATCACGCGCCCGGCGAGAGGGTGCTGCACGAGTGCATCGCAGAGACGGTCAAGTGCCTGTATTTGAAGCGGTTCGCTTCCGGCAAAGCGCGCAGAAAAGTCGAGTCCCACCTCGCCGATGTAGCGCTCTTGGGCTGCAACTTCGCAAAGCAGATTGATTTCGGCAGGACCGCAGCGACCGTCGGCAAGCCACCAGGGGTGAAGCCCAACGCCAGCGATGATGCCTGGTAGGCGACGGGCGCGCTCGTTTGCGGCCGAAAAGTCGCGTGGGTCGACCCCGCAGTCAAAGAGCCCCAGACCCGACGCCGCCGACTCACTGGCTGCAGCATCGGGGCCGAGCATCAAATCAAGATGACAATGCGTGTCAAAGAATTGCGGTTCCATCGCAGGACATCCTGCTAGTCCAGGCGTTGGCCGTCGGCGCGTACGCGCTCGGTGCCGCGCCCGCTGATCTGGCGGATAACCTCGCCGGCAATCATCTGACCCATGATGGGCGGCATAAAGCTGGCGGTACCCAACTCGGTACGCTCGTGGATGTTGGACGGGTCGCGAGGTTGGGTCTTAACCGATTCCTCGCAGCTAAACAGCACGTGCAGACTCTTGATTCCGCGCTTCTTACATTCTTTGCGCATGATGCGGCTCATGGGGTCACGTACCGTATCGAAAATGTCGGCAAAGCGGAGGCACTCGGGATGGAGCTTGTTGGCCCCGCCCATGGAGCTAACCAAACGAATGTCGTGGTCCTGAGCATATTTGGCAATGGTGAGCTTGGCCGAGATGGTGTCGATGGCGTCGACGACGTAGTCGAGCTTGCCGTCCGTCTGCTCCAAAACGCTCGCGAAGAACTCGTCGATGTTGTCGCTCAGCAGGTATTCGGTGCGTTTGATAACGGTGGCGGTGGGATTGATGTCGTGGATCATGGCTTCCATAACATCGACCTTGCGCTTGCCGATGGTGCTGTGAAAGGCGATAGCCTGGCGATTGATATTGCTGGGCGCGACGATGTCCTTGTCCAGAATGACGAAATGACCAATGCCGCCGCGGGCGAGTGCCTCGCAGCAGTTGGAGCCCACGCCTCCGCAGCCGAGCACCAACACCGTAGCATCGGCGAGCTTATCGAGTGCCTCGCGGCCCATGATGATCTCGAGCTTGGTGTCGCGTGTCTCGACGAGAGCGGCAGCGGTTTCGGTCATAGACATCCTCCGATGGGGAAGCGAATCGTGTTTTAGCTATCGCCATTATAGGTGTTATCGCGATTCCATTTGAGCCCTTGGGCTTGTTGAAATGGGATCGGGGTTCGCATAAGATTGAAGCAGATGGCACCCGTTGCAGCGGGTTGGCCAACTCCAAAACACGTTTGTAGCGTGAGAAGTGGCCGTCTTCGCATTACGCGGAGGCGGCTATTTTTTTGAGTACAAGATTAGATAGTTAGACAAACATCTAAATATCGAGTATAGTGTGCGCGTCATGAGAGATGATGAGAGGAGGTCTTATGCCGGGAGAGGGTTTTAAGGCGCTTGCCGATCCAACGCGACGGCGCATTTTGGAGTTGCTGCGCGAGGGCAATTGCACGGCGGGGGAGCTTGCCGAGCATTTCGATATCAGTAAGCCGTCGCTGAGCCATCACTTGGCGACGCTCAAAAACGCCGGGTTGGTGACCGACGAGCGCCATGGCCATAACATCGTATACAGCTTAAACACCACCGTCATGCAGGATTTGATTGGCTGGTTTATGGGCTTTACAAACACGGAAGGTGAAAAGGATGAATAACGAAAACAAGGGCATTCACCCCACGGGGGTATCGTCGCGCGTGTGGATTGCGCTGGTTGCTCTGTGCGTCGCCAATGTCGTAGCGCACCTCATGGTGATGCCGAGCTTGCCTGCGCAGATTCCCACGCACTGGGGAGCGAACGGCGCCGTCGACGGTTGGGGCCCTAGCTGGATGGCCTCCGCGCTCGGCGTGCTGCCTCTGGCACTTCTTGCAATGTTCTGCGTGGTGCCGCGCATCGATCCTAAAGGTGAGGCATATCGAACCTCGGGCAAGTTCTATCAGGGCTTCGTAATCGCCTTTACCTTGTTCATGTGTGCCGTAAGCTGGCTGGGAGAGCTTACGGTCTGGGGCGTGGTGCCGGCGGTCGGTTCGGTCAACGTGCTGATTTCCGGTGCTATCGGTTTGCTGTTCATCGGCGTAGGCAACTACTTGCCGCGTGTGAAGCAGAACTATACGCTCGGTATCAAGACGCCTTGGGCGCTTGCCGATCCCGAGAACTGGCGCCGTACGCAGCGCTTTGGCGGTGCCTGCTTTATGGTGCTGGGTGTTGGTTTGATTGTGATGGGCGTGGCGGGTAGCGTGCTTTCGAGTGAAGTCGTCGCCGCGGTGATTGCGGTTCTGGCGTTTGGTTCAGCTGGAGCTGCCTACGTCTATTCGTATCTGCTGTGGCGCAAATCGCAGCGAGCCGCTCGTTAAGGTTGCGGAAAACTAGCGTACGCAGTTCATAGTGTGTTAAGGGGGACTTTTCCCAGGTAGTATTAGGGGGTGTGGGCAACCATGCCCCTTTTTCGTTACGTTTCAGAGCTGGTTTCCTCATTTCGTTTCCACTAAAGCGAATCAAGAATAGGGAAACAGCAGGTAGAAAGGATAAAACAGGCAAATGGCAGAGTTTATCTACCAGATGTATCAGGCTCGCAAGGCCCATGGCGACAAGGTAATCCTTGACGACGTGACCCTGAGCTTCTACCCCGGTGCCAAGATCGGTGTCGTGGGCCCCAACGGCATGGGCAAGTCGACCCTGCTCAAGATTATGGCCGGCATTGAGGAGGTCTCCAACGGCGATGCCAGGCTCACCCCCGGCTACACCGTGGGTATCCTGCAGCAGGAGCCGCCGCTCGACGACGACAAGACCGTCATCGAGAACGTGCGCATGGCGTTTGGCGACATGATCGCCAAGGTCGATCGCTTCAATAAGATCGGCGAGGAGATGTGTGACCCGGACTGCGACATGGACGCCCTCATGGCAGAGATGGGCAAGCTCCAGGACGAGATTGACGCCGCCGACGGCTGGGATATCGATTCCAAGCTCGGCCAGGCCATGGACGCCCTCCAGCTGCCCGATTCCGACATGCCGGTCAACGTGCTTTCCGGCGGCGAGCGCCGTCGCGTGGCCCTGTGCAAGCTGCTGCTCGAGGCTCCCGACCTGCTGCTGCTCGACGAGCCCACGAACCACTTGGACGCCGAGTCGATCCTGTGGCTCGAGCACTTCCTGCACAACTACCAGGGCGCGGTGCTTGCCGTCACGCACGATCGCTACTTCCTGGATAACGTTGCCGAGTGGATCTGCGAGGTCGACCGCGGCCACCTTTATCCCTACAAGGGCAACTACTCCACGTATCTGGAGACCAAGGCCGCCCGTATCGAGGCGCAGGGCAACCGCGATGCCAAGCTCGCCAAGCGCATGGAGGCCGAGCTCGAGTGGGTACGCAGCTCGCCCAAGGCTCGTCAGGCCAAGAACAAGGCCCGTCTGGCTCGCTACGAGGAGATGGAGGCCGAGGCCCGCGCCAGCCAGAAGCTCGACTGGACCGACATCCGCATCCCCGTGGGCCCGCGTCTGGGCAACAAGGTGCTCGAGGCCCATCATCTGCACAAGGAGTTCGATGGCCGCGTGCTCATCGACGACCTTTCGTTCACCCTGCCGCGCAACGGCATCGTGGGCGTCATCGGCCCCAACGGTGTGGGCAAGACCACGCTCTTCAAGACCATCGTGGGCCTGGAGCCGCTGACTTCGGGCGAGCTCGAGGTGGGCGAGACCGTCAAGATTTCTTACGTCGACCAGAACCGTTCCGGCATCGACCCCGACAAGAACCTGTGGGAGGTCGTCTCGGACGGCCTGGACCACATGATGGTCGGCGAGACCGAGGTTCCGAGCCGCGCTTATGTGGCGAGCTTTGGCTTTAAGGGCCAGGACAAGCAGAAGCGCGCTGGCGTAC
>URTP01000012.1 GCA_900550835.1 uncultured Collinsella sp.
ACAAGTTCGAGTTCCGTGCCTGCGGCTCCGAGCAAAACGTTTCCGACTCCAACCTGGTGCTCGATGCTGCCGTGGCCAAGTCGCTCAAGTCTTTCGCCGACGCACTCGAGGGTACGCCCGAGGATAAGTTCCAGGACGCCGCGCTCGAGTACTGCAAGAAGGTGCTGACCGATCACCAGCGCATCCTGTTCTCCGGCGACGGTTACTCCGACGAGTGGCCCATCGAGGCCGAGAAGCGCGGCCTTGCCAACAACAAGACCACGGCTCTTCCCGCCTTTGTTTCCGATAAGGCCATTGCGCTCTTTGAGGAGACGGGCGTCCTGACCAAGGCCGAGGCCCAGTGCCGCTATGACTGCAAGCTCGAGAAGTACAACAAGCTCATGAACATCGAGGCTACCACGATGGTTCGCGAGGCGCGTCGTACCTATCGCCCGGTCATTACCGCCTATGCCACCAAGGTCGCTAAGGGCCTTGAGACTATTCGTGCCGCCGGTGCTGAGGCCGCCATGCAGTGCGAGCAGAACACGCTCAACAAGCTCTGCAACGGTATCACCGCCATCAACGACTCCATCAAGGCGCTCGACGCCGTACATCAGAAGGCCGAGGCTCTCGATGGCCAGGAGCAGGCCAACGTATACGCGCACGAGGTCGTTCCCGCTATGGATACGCTGCGTGCCGCCGTGGACGCAATGGAGGAGATCGTGGCCGCCGACTACTGGCCGGTTCCGACCTACGACGACATTCTGTTCTACGTGTAGAACGTAACCGACATATCGTCACGCTATTGAGCCGGGGTCCGCATCGCGTGGGCCCCGGCTTTTTGTTTGCGAAGGACGCTTTGGATCCCGCTTTGCAACTGATTCGCCCACGCAATAAGGGGCCGTGGGCAAAAAACGTCAAATATGAGTACTGTCACAAGCCCTGTAGCATTATCTTTTTGCAAAATATGCAGTGTTACGCAACATATGTCCAAGTACTTAGCTGATAAATGCCTGCAATTCCTCCGCCATAGGACGCCTTGTGTCCAAATCGCCTTCTGATGGCATGAAATCGCTGTTACTAAATTGGTAACAGTACTCATATTTGCTATTTTTTGTCCACGGGCCCTTGGATGACAGTGTGATTTTATGCCTTCGGGGTTCGAATCCCGGCGTTGGAGAAGAAAAAAGCCCGTCACCACAAGGGTAACGGGCTTTGCATTTCAAATGGTGCCCCCAGCGGGATTCGAACCCGCGATATCCACCTTGAAAGGGTGGCGTCCTTGGCCGCTAGACGATGGGGACAGCGGGAAAGAGTATAGCAGACTTTTTTGTCGGCGCGTATATCGTTGGCAAACTGGAAAACCACCACAAAGGTACCTGTCCCCTTTGTGGTGGTGGGGTGCTAGGGGAGGAGCTTCATGGCGGCGTCGTGGGCGGCGCGCTCGTAGGTGTCGTCGAGGGGCTTGAGCGGCAGCAGGGCTGTGGCCTGCGCATCGCCGCGGCGCTCGAGGGCGTGTGCGATCAGCCAGTCGGCGAGTTCGGGGTTTTTGGGCAGCGCCGGCCCGTGCAGGTACGTGCCGATCACGCCCTTGTAGACGAGGCCCTCAAAGCCATCGTCGCCGTTGTTGCCGGTGCCCGTGACGACGGACGTTCCGAGCGGCGTGGCCGCTGTATCGAGCAGGGTGCGGCCGCCGTGGTTCTCGAATCCCACAAAGGGCTCGGGTGCCAGATTGGTTTCGACGGCTACGTTGCCGATCAGGCGGTCGGAGCCGCGTACGGTTTCGGCGGCAATGACCCCCAGACCCTCGATGCGATCCTCGCCCATATAGTACGAACGGCCGAGCAGCTGATAGCCGCCACAGATGGCAAGCAGCGAACCGCCGTCCTCCACATAGGCTGCGACCTTGTCTTTTTGGGCGAGCAGCTCGTGTGCCACGGCTAGCTGGTCGCGATCGGATCCGCCGCCCATCATGACGATGTCGGCGTCCGTCAGGTCGAGCACCTCGCCCATACGGACCTCGTCTACACGCGCGGGAATGCCACGCCAGGCGCAACGGCGCTCGAGCGCGATAACATTGCCGCCGTCGCCGTAGAGGTTAAGGGCATCGGGATACAGGTAGACAATGCGCAGGGGGCGCGAAAGCTCGACCGGCACAATGTCGGTGGGGACAGCGCTCCCATCGGCGCGTGTTACGGCGCAGGAGGCAACCGAGCTCGCATCGGTACCCTTAAGCTCGTCGAGCTCCTTGACCAGCGGCGGGAAGGCCGTGTAGTTGGCGACGGCGTAGAAGGTGTCATCGGCGGCCTCGTCTGCCACGGCGCCAATTGCCTGCGCGACGTCCGAGATAATCGCGGCATCGATGCCGGCGTACTTGAGGCGCACCTGCATGTCGTGCGCGCGCGTGCCTCCGGCAAAGGCGACAAGACCCGGCGTGTCGGCGATGCGCTCAAAGTCGACGTCGTAGATCCACGATACATCGTGGCCGTCGGCATCGTTGTCGTTGAGGAAGAAAGCACAGAGTCTGCCGCCTGCCGTCTTGATGGACTGGATTTGTCGATCGAAGCCTACGGGATTCTTAGCCAGGTTGGCCTCGACGGTGCGGCCGGCGATATCCCAGCGCCCCATACGACCACCGGCGGGCACATAGACATCGAGCGCGGGCTGCAGGTGCGCCGTATCCACACCTAACTCATGTGCGGCAAAGAATGCGGCGGCAACGTTGTAGACCATGTACAGGCCGTTGTAGCGTGTGGCGATGTGCACGGCGGGCGTGCTGGAATCAGATCCAAACACCAGGTCAAAGCCGTAACCGTCGCAGCCGAGCTCCACGCTCGTCACGCGACGGACAAGCGCAGGACGGGCCCAACCGCACGAGGGGCAATGGTAGGCGCCGAGCTGGCCGTATTGCACATAGTCATACTCCAGCGGCGCGTTGCACTGCGAGCAAAAGCGCGAGTCGCTAATGCGGTCAGACTCGGTGTTGGTGGCGCCGTCGATGCCAAAGGCAATACTCGCGTTGGGAACGCGCGCGGCGATCGCGGCACACAGCGGATCGTCGGCGTTATAGATAAGCGTCGTTGTCGGCGAGAGCTCCAACGCGTGGGCGATGACCTCCTGGGTGTGATCGATCTCGCCGTAGCGGTCTAGCTGGTCGCGGAACAGGTTGAGCAGCACAAAGTACGTCGGCTTGAGCTTGGGCAGAACGCGTACGGTGTAAAGCTCATCGCACTCAAAAACGCCCACGCGCTTGCCTCTGCTGGTGTGTTTAAGGCCGCCGCGGGCCTCGAGCAGGGCACCCACCACACCAGGCTCCATATTGTTGCCGGCACGGTTGCACACCACGGTAGCACCGCTGGCAGCAACGGCGTCGGCGATGAGGTTGGAGGTGGTGGTCTTACCGTTGGTGCCGGTGATCACCACGCTGCGGTCGACCAGGCTCGCGAGGTCGCTTAGCAGCTCGGGGTCGATCTTCATGGCGATGCGGCCGGGGAGTACGCCACCCTGGCGCTTGAGGACGGAGCGCAGTCCCCAGCGAGCGATATCGCTCGAGGTGCAGGCAAGAGATGAGCGGAGGTTCATGAAACCGTTCCTAACGTAAACGACATGGTCGGGTCGAGTGCGTCACTAAAATCCATAGCGGCGCGCAAATTCCTGGGCAAGCTGCGACACGTCTTCGCAGGCATTGGCCCAGGGGGCAAAGTCGGGAGTGTCCGAGATAATGCCGTCCGCTTCCCAAACGGCCTGGTGCGAAAGATCCCAGGGATCGCGTGGCTCGGGCCGGCAGGGAAGGTACGGTGTCTGGTACATGGGATTCAGCAAGAAGAACGCGCCGCCCGCGCAGCGGTTGGCGAACTCACGTAGTGCACGCACCGCTGGACGCATCTTGTTCGTTTTGAACAAGAGGATTGTGCGGGCGAGCAGGTACCAGGGGGAGTTCTCGAGTGCATCGGCTCCCACCTGTTCCTCGAGCTGGTGGGCTAGGGCAAAAAAGCCGTCCTGATCTTCCAAGCGAGCGAGGGCGAGCAGCACGGTGCCTGCGGCTCGGGTGGGATAGCCTTCTGCCTTAAGGACGCGGCGGGCGTAGTCGGCGGCAGCACGGTAGCGAGCGCTCGCCATGCACAGCTGCGAGATAGCCTCGAGCGTGTGGAGCCACCCGATAAGAGCCGGCTCGTTCACGGTGAGATCTGCCGCTGTCACGCCGTCCGTCAAAACCTTGTTGGCCCAGTAGTGTGGGGCCTCCATATCGAACCCGGGCACGCTTTGCTGCAGGTAATCGGCCGTGGTCACCTCGAGCTTCATCAGGTCGCCCAGGCAGGCGTCAACGGGCGTGTCGGCCAGGATGATGGCGAGCAGCTGCGCGTCGACGGCCAGTGCATCGACGCGGACAATCTTGAGCAGCTCGTCGCGCATGTCGTCGAACAGGCGATTGCGCGTCTGCTCGAACTCCTCGTCGCTGCCCATGTCCTCGATGCGATGGAGCTCGTCGAGCAGGTGGCGATGAACACCGGCATAGGACAGCAGCGCCTGGGCATGCTCGGACTGCGCATACTTTTGGGGATTCGCGCTCATGTCGTTATGGACAAGCTCGCGTGCTGCATCGGTGAGCTCGGGGTGCGACGCCAGATAGGTGCGCTCCAAGTAGGCGGGGATGTAGACGCTCGGATCCATTAGAGGTCTCCTCCCTTAAACGGCAAGCCCTGCTCGGCCGCCCGCAGGATGCGCTCGTCGATCTGGGAACGCACGATATCGTTGGTGGCGACCCAGGCGGCAAAGCTGGCGTTGTCGGGAGCGCCCAGGCCCTCCTGCAGTACCGGCGTCGCCTCGGACAATGCAAGGACAAGCTCGTCGGTCGAGCCCACGCTCACGTTAACGCGGGCATAGACGCCATCGGGAAACTCGGTTTGGAAGTAGAGCGCCTCGGCGGCGTGGGGGCACGAACGCACAAGGATACGCAGGTAGTGTTCGGCACCTTCGTAGTCCAGCTCGCGCCAGGCTGCGCTCATCAGTGCGATGAGCGTCCACGGGTCCAAGTCGCGCTCTGCATCCTTGGGACGGCGGCGCAGCGGGGTATTCGCGAGGTACGGCACGGAGTGAGCGGAGCGAAAGCGCTTGAGCTCCTCGGCGGGGTATTCGAGCTTTGTCATGGCGAGCATCGCAGTATGGCGGACGCCGGCGGGGTCGTTGGGCGCAAAGTCCAGGCTGCGATTCGCGGCTTCGAGCGACATGCGATAGCGGCCGCTAATGAGGGCGCGCGACGCAAGGGCGGCAAGCCAGCGCAGGTAGGGGCGGCGTATAAGGTCGCCAGCGGCCTCGCGCTCGTAGGGGTCCTGCGCCGAGGCGATCTTGAGTGCCAGGTCGTGCTCCACCTCGTCGCACTTGGACACCAGATACTGTACGTATTCCTCGTTGGATTCGGCGGTGAGCGCCGTCAGCATGCGCTGGGCATCCCAGTTGGCCGGATCGAGCGCGGCTGCCTCGCGGAGCATGTTCTCGGCTGCGGCTTCTTCTTGCTCTGCCTGGGCGTCGTCGGGGATAAAGGGGATGCGGTAGTCGACAGCCTCGACCACCTTGGCAATGAGGTGCCCGGCGCGGTCGCGGTCGTGCACGATGAGCGGCGCGGGGTTGCGGGTGAATTGCTCCATCAGACGCTCGACGGCGGGGGCGTCGGGGAGCGGGATATTGTCGCGGCGCAAGGCCTCAAGAACGAGGCGATGGCAATCCTCTTGAATGGGATCGAATGCCATGGGGCCTCCTTTGCTGCGGTTAGGGTTCAAATGTCTCTATATAAAGTTCTAGTTTACCCGCATGTGGCACACCGGGGGTGCCGCACTTGGACATGCACCTTTGCACCACGAAGACGGATGTCGCACAAATGTCGGCGCCTTGGACGACTGAGTGGTATCACGGTGCCGCAAACGGTCGATTTTTGGCGGCGAACGGGGCGCATTTTGGAGGGGCACCGTCCTGCCCGGGATATGTGGTCAACCTTGATAAAACGTTTGCCCAGCTTGGGAGTATGAATGCCCCACAAGGGTCTTCAGGGATAGAAAAAACGTTTCATCATTGTCGGCTTTAGGTGAATAACTGACCAACCAGAACGGTAAAATAGTGTTTGTCTGAGCGTTGAGACGTTTAGACATCGCGCATTGTCATCGCCGGCAACGCGCAAAACGGTCCTAACGGAGCCAATCGGGTGCTCCGTTATATACGCAAGTCTAAGAGGGGCTTGTTTAGGAGGCACAGTATGGGACGTTTTACCAATCCTCGCGATCTGTACTTTGGTGAGGGCGCTCGCCACGAGGTGAAGAACCTCAAGGGCAAGAAGGCCATCATCGTTTCTGGCGGCAGCTCTATGCGCCGCGGCGGGTTCCTGCAGGACGTTGAGGCCGACCTCAAAGAGGGCGGCTTCGAGGTCAAGCTGTTCGAGGGCGTCGAGTCCGATCCGTCCATCGAGACGGTCATGAAGGGCGCCGAGGCCATGCGCGAGTTCGAGCCCGACTGGATTATCGCCATCGGCGGCGGCTCGCCCATCGATGCCGCTAAGGCCATGTGGGTCTTCTACGAGTATCCCGAGGAGTCCTTCGATAACATCATCCAGCCGTTCAGCTTCCCCGAGCTGCGTCAGAAGGCTCACTTCTGCGCCATCTCCTCTACCTCCGGTACCGCTACCGAGGTTACCGCCTTCTCCGTCATCACCGACTACGCGAAGGGCATCAAGTACCCGCTGGCCGACTTCAACATCACCCCTGATGTCGCCATCGTCGACCCCGAGCTCACCTACACCATGCCCGCCAAGCTGTGCGCTCACACCGGCATGGATGCTCTGACCCACTGCATGGAGGCCTACGTTTCTACCTTCGCCTCTATGTTCACCGACGCCAACGCCCTGCACGGCATCCGCGAGATCGTCGAGTGGCTGCCCAAGTCCTATGCTGGCGACCATGAGGCCCGTCAGCACATGCATGAGGCTCAGTGCATCGCCGGCATCGCCTTCTCCTCGGGCCTGCTGGGCATCGTTCACTCCATGGCTCACAAGACCGGTGCGGCCTTTGAGAACGGCCACATCATCCACGGTGCTGCTAACGCTATGTACCTTGGCAAGGTCATCCAGTGGAACTCCAAGGATCCGCGCGCTGCCGAGCGTTACGCTTACGTGGCCAAGGAGATCCTGCACCTTCCCGGCGAGACCAACGAGGAGCTTATCGCTGCGCTCGTCCAGAAGATCCGCGACCTCAACGACCAGCTCAACATTCCGCAGTCCATCAAGGATTACGCGAATGGTGGCGTGAAGGTCGACGCCGAGAACCCGCAGATGGTTTCCGAGGAGGAGTTCCTCGCCAAGCTCCCCGAGATCGCCGCGAACGCCGAGCAGGACGCCTGCACGCCCGAGAACCCGCGTGAGACCAAGGCTGCCGACTTCGAGAAGATTCTCAAGGCCTGCTACTACGACACCGACATCGATTTCTAATCGACTCTTGTTATCGTAACGAGGGGCTCCGCACGTATCTGTACGGAGCCCCTTTCTTTTTTCTTTTAGAGAATGGGATAGTTATGGCTGCAATTTTCAATAGCCCCAGCAAGTACATCCAGGGTCCGGACGAGCTCGCCAAGCTCGGCTCCTATGTCGAGCCGCTCGGCGCTAAGGCCCTCGTCATCGTGACGCCTTCGGGCAAGAAGCGCGTCGGTGCCAAGATCGAGGGCGGTTTTGCCGAGGCTAAGGCCGAGCTGCTGTTTGAGGACTTTAACGGCGAGTGCTCCAAGGGTGAGGTCGATCGCCTGGTCGCGCTCGCTCGCGACAACGGTTGCGACATCATCGTCGGCGTCGGTGGCGGCAAGATCCTCGACACCGCGAAGGCCGTCGCCTATTACCTGGAGTCCCCGGTTATCATTTGCCCCACCATTGCTTCGTCCGATGCCCCGTGTTCGGCGCTTTCGGTGCTCTACACCGACGATGGCCAGTTCGATAAATATCTCTTCCTTAAGGCAAACCCCAACATTGTCCTGATGGATACGACGGTTATCGCGGCGAGCCCGGTGCGCCTGACGGTTTCCGGTATGGGCGATGCGCTCGCAACCTACTTTGAGGCCCAAGCGACGCATGATGCCGACGGTGGCACCTGCGCTGGCGGCAAGGGCGGCATGGCCGGTCTGGCGCTCGCCAAGCTTTGCTACGAGACGCTTATGGCCGATGGCGTCAAGGCCAAGGTCGCGCTGGAGAAGGGTGCGCTCACGCCTGCCGTCGAGCATATCATCGAGGCCAACACGCTGCTCTCCGGCATTGGCTTTGAGAGCTCGGGCCTTGCTGCTGCTCATGCCGTCCACAATGGCCTGACGATGCTGCCCGAGTGCCACGGCATGTATCACGGCGAGAAGGTCGCCTTTGGCACCATCGTCCAGCTGGTACTCGAGGATGCTCCGACTGAGAAACTCGAGGAAGTCTTGGGCTTCTGCATTGAGCTGGGCCTGCCGGTCACGATGAAGGAGCTTGGCGTTGCCGAGGTTACGCGCGAGAAGGCCATGATTGTTGCCGAGGCCGCGTGCGCGCCCGAGGACACCATGTGCAACATGCCGTTTGAGGTGACGCCCGAGATGGTCGCAAACGCCATCCTGGGTGCCGACGCGCTGGGCCACTACTACCTTATGGATGAGTAAACTAAGCTAAGGAAGGGGCAAAGCCAACAGATGGCTTTGCCCCTTTTTGCTATGGTGCAAAGGGGTCAGGTTACTTTGCACCAATCGGTGTTTGATGAAGGGCGGATTCTCGTATGGCGCTTCCTATGGTTTATGGCGGTCCCGGCCGGTATGTTCAGGGGCCGGGCGAACTTTCGCGTCAGGGCAGGTATTTGTCATGGTTGGGCTGCGCTGCCTATGTCTTGTTTGACCAGGGCACCGAGGATCGGCTGTGCAGGCAGATCGTCGATGGATTTCTGGATGAAGATCTAAGCGAGCCGTTCTTTAAGATTTATAACGGTCCGTGTACGGAAGGGGCCGTTGTCGGAATGGCTCAGGAAGCCCAGGCCGAGTATTGCGACATGGTGGTGGGCATTGGCGGCGGCAAGATGCTCGATATCGCCAAGGCCGTTGCGTTTTATGCCGAGCTGCCGTTGTGCGTATGCCCCACGGCGGCTTCGATGGACGGTCCGTGCAGCGCGATTTCGGTGCTGTATCACGAGGATGGGTCGTTCGACCGTTACCTGATGCTCGAGAAGAATCCAGACCTGGTCGTGGTCGATACCAACGTGGTCGCGGCGGCCCCACTGCGTATGACGGTCGCTGGTATGGGCGATGCGCTGGCAACGTACTTCGAGGCGCGTTCGTGCGCCGCGGCGCACGGCGCCAACGAGCACGGTGGCGCGCCGGGGCACTTGGCCCTGGTTGCGGCTCGTGCCTGCTACGACACACTTATGGAGTGCGGTGTCGCTGCCAAGCGCGATCTCAAAAAGGGCCGTATATCGCCGGCGGTTGAGCGCCTGATCGAGTGCAACATCCTGCTTTCGGGCGTTGGCTTTGAGAGCGGTGGCTTGGGGTTGGGGCATGCCATCGCCCACGGCCTGACGATTTTGCCCGAGTGCAAGGCTATGCACGGCGAGGCCGTGGCGTTTGGTCTGGTGGTCCAGCTTCGTCTGGAGCGTGCGCCCGAGCTTGAACAGGTGCTCGAGTTTTGTCAGCGCGTCGGTCTGCCGACGACGCTCGAGGAGCTGGGCCTTGGCGAGATTTCCGATGCCGACCTGATGAGCGTTGCGGATGCGGCCTTAAGAAACGAACGCAATATGGCCAACGAGCAGGCCAAGGTGACCAAGCAAAAGCTCGTCGAGCTCATGCGCGAGGCATAGCTTGGCGCTTGATCGACCTTGTGCAATCGGGGCGGCGATAGGCCATAGGCTATTTGCCGCAAAGGTGCTCCGCGTGTAATTTGCCCGAGGCACGGGCCGATAGCGTATTATTATCTCTTGCTTGTTTGCACTGCTCAGGGAGGGGCCGCGCATGGCGCAGGAACACGATCTGTTTGATGACATTATCGAGATCAGCAAGGGTTTCGACTTTCTTAAAAACCCGCTTGGCGGCGTGACCGACGCGCTCGATCCGTCGGCGCCGCAGTGGAATCCTGCCGACTACAAGGAGCGTCCGCGCGGCAACACGATTCCGTGTCTGACCTGCAAAAACGAAAAGAGCGGCTGCACCGCGTGCATGGACGCGTGCCCGGTCAACGCCATCGAGGTCGAGGAAGACGCCATCGAGATCCTCGATACCTGCCGCAAGTGCGGCCTGTGCGCTGCCGCCTGTCCGACTGAGGCGATTATTTCGCCGCGTCTGGCGCCCAAAAACCTGTATGACGACATTGTCTCGGCAGCTACGAGCCACGAGACCGCCTACGTCACCTGCACGCGCGCCCTTAAGCGCATGCCGCGCGAGAACGAGGTCGTCGTTGCCTGCGTGGGCGATATTACAGCCGAGACCTGGTTCTCGGTACTGGCGGACTATCCCAACGTGAGTGTGTACCTGCCGTTGGGCGTGTGCGATAAATGCCGCAACACCGGCGGTGAGGACATTCTGGGCGAGGCCATCGCTACCGCCGAGGAGTGGGCCGGTACGGGCATGGGCCTGGAGGTCGACCCCAAGAGCCTCAAGTGCCATAAGCGCCGCGAGTACGAGCGTAAGGAGTACATGGAAAAGATCGCCCGCACCACGGGCCTTACCGTGACCAAACTCAACCCGGCAACGGCGGCACTGGCCTCGGTGACGCAGAAGCTCAAAGTCCATCGCCATCAGATTACTCAGTTGGAGCGTACGCTCAACACCATGTGCGGCACCACGACGACCAAGCGTCGCCGTTCGCTCACGCACGGGCGGCAGCTGGTGCTCTCGACGCTGCAAAACCACCCCGAGCTTGCCCAGAACATGCAGGTGAACACGCCTGAGTGCGATTTTGACAAGTGCACGTCGTGTGGCGAGTGCGTCAATGTATGTCCCACGTTCGCCTGCGATTTGGTGGGAAGCGGCCGCTTTGCGTTGGAGTCCACGTATTGTTTGGGCTGCGGTGCCTGCGTCAAGGTGTGCCCCGAGCATGCGCTCAAGTTAGTTGAACATGACGCGTCCAATCTGGTCGTCGTCGATCCCGAAGCCGAGGAAAAGGCCGCCCAGAAGGCGAAGGCTCACGAAGAAGCTGAGAAGGTCAAGGCCGAGGCAAAGGCCAAGCTTGACAAGATGCTCGACCAGGTGGAAAAGCTCGCGGACTAGTCAGCGAGCTCTATCTCTGCTTCATTCGTGCCGCCGTGGCGTCTGGGTTCGCCCAGATGCTGCGGCGGCGCTATACTTATGCAGTTTGAAATGCCTGTACCAAAAGGAGCTGTCGTGTCCCTTTCCATCGGTATCGTGGGCCTGCCCAACGTGGGCAAGTCGACGCTGTTCACCGCGCTTACCAAAAAGACCGGCCTTGCCGCCAACTACCCATTCGCCACGATTGACCCCAACGTGGGTATCGTCGACGTGCCCGATAGCCGCCTGCAAAAGCTCGCCGACATCGTTAACCCGGGTCGCATCGTGCCGGCGACGGTCGAGTTCGTCGACATCGCAGGTCTGGTGAAGGGAGCTAATGAGGGCGAGGGTCTGGGTAACCAGTTCCTGGCCAACATTCGCGAGACCGACGCCATTTGCGAGGTCGTGCGCTACTTTAAGGACCCCAACGTCATGCGTGAGGTGGGCCGCACGGGCGAGTTCGTCGACCCCGCCGGCGATGCCGACACCATCATGACCGAGCTCATCCTGGCCGACATGGGCACGCTCGAGAAGCAGCTGCCCAAGCTCGAGAAGGAGGCCAAGCGCGACAAGGAGCTCATGCCCAAGTTTGAGGTCGCCAAGCGTCTGCTTGCCTGGCTCAACGAGGGCAAGCGCGCCGCATCCATGGAGATGACTGACGAGGAGCGCGCCGCCGCCAAGGGCCTGTTCCTGCTCACCATGAAGCCCATCCTGTATGTGGCCAACGTGGACGAGGATATGCTCAACGAGGACCTGGCGCCCATCGATGGCGTCAAGCCGCTGCCGATCTGCGCCAAGATTGAGGCCGAGCTTTCCGAGCTCGATCCCGAGGACGCTGCCGACTACCTGGAGAGCCTGGGCCTGGAGCAGCCCGGCCTGGACGTGCTCGCGCAGGCCGCCTACAAGCTGCTTGGCCTGCAGTCGTTCTTTACGGCTGGTGAGATGGAGGTCAAGGCCTGGACGGTTCGTCAGGGCGCAACCGCTCCGCAGGCCGCCGGCGTCATCCACACCGACTTTGAGCGCGGCTTTATTAAGGCCGAGGTCATTGGCTACGACGATTACATCGAGCTCGGTGGCGAGCAGGGCGCCAAGGCCGCCGGCAAGCTGCGTATCGAGGGCAAAGAGTATGTCATGGCCGATGGCGACGTCGTGCACTTCCGCTTTAACGTGTAAGGACGACGCATATGTTTAAATATGGCAAAAAAGCTGGCTACATGGGTATTGCGTTGCTCGTACTTGCGGTGATTCCGCTGGTGGTTGCAGCGTGTGTTATCCCCAACATTGGTCCCGAGGTGGCAACGAAGTTTAACGCGGCCGGTGAGGTGACGCGCTGGGGCAAGAGCTACGAGCTGCTGGCGCTGCCGGTGCTCAACCTGCTGCTGAGCGTGGCGACGTACTTTACGGCAGGACGTCAGGCTAAAAACAATGATGACTCCGCCGCCATGGCGCGCATCGTGTGCGAGCGCTACCTGCGAAACGGCTGCATCACGGGCGTGTTCCTCAACGTAATCAACGTCTACTTTATGTATTCGGCGATAACCGGCACGGGCTTTGGCTTTGGTTTCTAGCTTGTCCTTTTAGGCAACGAGCCTGCACGCATATTCAATGGCTGCTGCGAGGCCGCCGCTCGATCGTGGTTTAAAGACCATATCGGCGGCGGCCTCGTTTTCGTATCCGGAACCGCGGAGGGCGAGTGCGATACCGGCTTCTAAAAGGAGCGGCAGGCCGCGTTGGCTGGTTGCGATTACGGCAGCCTGATTGAGCGAGCGGCTGTGCGCTTGGCATTGGATGGCAAGTTCGCCTTGCGCCGGGCAAGGGACCAGAACGGCGGCGACGCGACTTGATAGCAATGCAAATGCTGTGCGCTCATCGGGCGAAAGACATTCTGCTTCAACGACGACGAGCTTGGGCGGTGCGCTGTTTGTGCGAAGCGTGGCTCGGTACGTGCGGACCGAAGAACCCGACATAGAAAACTCCTGTGTATTCGGCAAAACGTAAACTATAGTTTACGTTTATGTTCGGCTCCATTTCAAACTCGTCTGCATGGACGAACGTGCTAAACAGATTCTTGGCAGGCGGGTCGAAGAGACACGCAGGGACCTTGGTATCTCCAAGGTTGATTTTTGTGTGGCGACAGGAATCAGCCGACCCTACCTCGACCGAATCGAAGATGGGACGGCAAATTTCACGCTCAAGGTTCTATTTAAGATCGCGCCCGCCCTTGGCATGACGGTGTCAGAGCTTCTCGAGGGTATCGAATAGGGGATATCCGTCGACAACTGAATTAGACCATTGGGATGCGGTCGTGGTTGACTTGGCTGTAGAACAGGCGCTGGATCTCGGCGGCATCGCGTGACTGGCCGAGTGCCCACATGGTTTTGGCCACGAGCGTCTCGGTTGTCATATCGTCGCCGCGCAGAATGCCCGGATGATCGGCGTAAGCACGGCCGACCTCATAAACGCCCAGATCGAGGCCCTCTTCGGGGACCTGCGTGGTCATAACGACGGTGCGGCCCGAATCGACCCAGCGGAAAATTGTCTCCTGGAATGACTCGCCGGACTCGCCAAACTCGGGAATACCGCCAATGCCAAAGGTCTCCAGAATCACGGCGTCGTAGCTATCGGCAAGGGCGTCGAGGATGCCCGGGTTTACGCCGGGCGTAAGCTTGAGTACAAATACGCGCGGGTCGATGCTGTCGTAGAAACGAACCGGGTTCTCGTTCTGGTGAGTGCCATGGAGTCCGTTGCGAACGATGCGGTCGTTGCGGATATAGGCAATGGGCGGATAGTTGACGCTAATGAACGCGTTAAAGCTCATGGTACGCTGCTTGCGGGCGCGCGTGCCGGCAATGGCGACGCCGCCAAACACAATCGAGACATCGTGCGAGTGCTCGTCGAGCGCATAGAGCAGGCTCTGGTACAGGTTGAGCTTGGCGTCGGTAAAGGGATTGCCCATGGGCTTTTGCGAGCCGGTGAGCACGATGGGCTTGGGGCTGTCCTGAATCAGGTAGGAAAGCGCTGCCGCGGTGTAGCTCATGGTGTCGGTACCGTGCAGAATCACGAAGCCGTCGTGGTCGGCATAACCCTCGACGATGACGTCGCGGATACGCATCCAGTCACTGGGGCGCATATTGGTGCTGTCGATGTTCATGGGCTGCACGACGTCGAGCTCGCAGAGGCCCGAGATCTCGGGGACGCTCTGGGCGAGCTCCTCACCGGTCAGGGCGGGGGAGAGGCCATTGCCGTCCTCGGTCGATGCGATGGTGCCGCCCGTGGCGATGAGAAGGATGCGCTTCATGCTGGTATTCCTATCGTATTTGCCGCCGCAGAGGCGGAGTCGTTCGGCAGTATTGTGGCACAGGGCGTCCAATGTTCAAACGTATTACATCATCTGTAACGTGTAGTATCACTCCAATTGCCGTCAAATAGGGCCCCGGTCGTGCGTTTGCCGTGCGCTGATGGCTGCGAGGGACGAGAAACCCCATATAACGTGTACACTATGAAAGTTATTTTCGTTCATTCACGCGGGTGGGCACCGGCTCCCCGCCAACAAGAGGGGGAAACCATGGATCAAAAGGCTTCCGCAAAGGTCCTCGTACTCGACTTTGGTGCGCAGTACGGTCAGCTCATTGCCCGTCGCGTCCGCGACCTCAACGTGTATTCCGAGATCGTTCCCTGCGACATCTCGGCCGACGAGATTCGCGAGATGAACGCCTCTGCGCTCATCCTTTCTGGCGGCCCGGCCTCCGTGTATGCTGAGGACGCTCCATCCATCGATCCTGCCATCTTTGACCTGGGCCTTCCCGTCCTGGGCTTTTGCTACGGCCATCAGATCACGGCCGTGACGCTCGGCGGCAAGGTCGGCCACTCCGAGGTGGGCGAATACGGCCGCGCCACCATCACGCGTACGGCCGGCGCCAAGCTCTTTAACTCCACGCCTATGGAGCAGACCGTGTGGATGAGCCATCGCGACGCCGTGTCCGAGGTGCCCGAGGGCTTTACCGTTACCGCCAGCACCGACGTGTGCCCGGTTGCCGCCATGGAGTGCGTCGAGCGCAAGATCTTCACCACGCAGTTCCACCCCGAGGTCAAGCACTCCGAGTACGGTCAGCAGCTGCTGAGCAACTTCCTGTTTGAGATCTGCGGCCTGGAGCCCAACTGGAGCATGGACAACCTGGTCGAGACCATGACGGCAGACTTCCGCGAGAAGGTCGGCGACGACCGCGTGATCCTGGCCCTGTCCGGCGGCGTCGACTCCTCCGTCGTGGCTGCCCTGGGCGCTCGCGCCGTGGGCAAGCAGATGACCTGCGTGTTCATCAACCACGGTCTGCTGCGCAAGGGCGAGCCCGAGCAGGTGGAGGAGGTCTTCACCAAGCAGTTCGACGTCGACTTTATCCACGTCCACGCCGAGGACCGTTATGCCGAGCTTCTGGCCGGCGTGACCGAGCCCGAGGAGAAGCGCCGCATCATCGGTACGCAGTTCTGGAAAGAGTTCTTCGCCGTGGCGCAGCAGCTCGAGACCGATGGCAAGCCGGTCAAGTACCTGGCTCAGGGCACCATCTACCCCGACATCATCGAGTCCGGCGCTCGCAAGACGGGCGGCAAGACGGCCACCATCAAGAGCCACCACAACCTGATTCCGTTCCCCGAGGGCGTGCACTTCGACCTTATCGAGCCGCTCGATCACTTCTTTAAGGACGAGGTCCGCGCGCTTGGCCTGGCGCTGGGCCTGCCGGGTCACATCGTGTTCCGTCAGCCCTTCCCGGGCCCGGGTCTGGCCATCCGCATCATCGGTGCGGTCGACAAGGAGAAGCTCGAGATCCTCAAGAATGCCGACGCCATCGTGCGCGAGGAGCTCGACGCCTATAACCAGCGTCTGTTTGAGCAGACCGGCGAGCGCAACTCCGAGCACAGCTGCTGGCAGTATTTCGCGGTCCTGCCCGACATCAAGTCCGTCGGCGTTATGGGCGACGAGCGCACCTATCAGCGCCCCATTATCCTGCGCGCCGTGGAGTCCAGCGACGCCATGACCGCCGACTGGGCCAAGTTGCCTTACGATGTGTTGGCCAAGATTTCCGGCCGCATTGTCGCCGAGGTTCCCGGTGCCAACCGCGTGTGCTATGACATCACGTCCAAGCCGCCTGCGACGATTGAGTGGGAGTAGGCTGACAGGGTTCTGACCTGCACTTTTGAGTGCCGCACTGTGCTGCTGAGTTTCGTTTCGTACGAGAGTCACGGCAAAGCCGCCAGCGACGGCGGTGAGTAAATACGATGATCTAGCCTCTGTTCCCGCGTCGGAACGGAGGCTTTTTCTTTGGCTATTTACTCCCTTTCACCTGCTATTTCGCGATTTGCTCCCCGTATTTCAAGACGGCAAAGTACGGGGCGGAATTCGGAGGAATGGGAGTAAGGATTTATCCCAAGTGAGTAGACGCGCCGTTTTTGTCCCCGAGGACGAAACGGGGCCGTTTCGGGGCCCGTGAAACTCAAATCGAGCTCAACGGGCATTTTTGCGCTCTCCATACAGCGTTTTCCTAGGTGGTTAATGGGGAGTAAAGAATCTCGCCATCTCAGGGAAAACGGGAGTAATCAGGGGTCGGCTCACGCTCGTGATTCACGACCAGACCGATTCCGTATCTGATAAAATCGCGCGCTACGAGGAATCCCTCCTCAGCTCCGACTTGCCGAACATACCGTTTCATTCTCCTGTGCTTGCCTCCGATTTCTTCGAGATGCGGTTTCCGATGGCGCCGCAAAGCCGCTTGGAAGGGTGGCGACTCTACGAAGCGTAGGTGGTCAACAGGCAAGCTACGTGCCAGACTTGTTTTCGTAAGAAAACGGCAGCTTTGAGGAGGAAGCGATGGACCGCTACGTAACGGGCGCGATGATTAGGAGGTTGCGTGAGGGGCGCGGCATGACGCAGGGCGAGCTGGCGCGGATCGTAGACGTGGGCGACAAGGCCGTTTCGCGCTGGGAGTGCGGACGCGGCTACCCCGACATCACGCTCCTGGAACCATTGGCGTCCGCGCTCGGTGTGTCGGTAGCGGAGCTTCTCGCTGGGGCCGACGTGAGCAACGCTAATCGTTCCGCGAACGTGCTTCGCTCCAAGCTCTATGTCTGCCCGATGTGTGGCAACGTGCTCTTCGCCATGGGCGAGGCCGTCGTCTCGTGCTGCGGGATCGCGCTGCCGTCGCTTGAAGCCGAGCCGGCCGAGGGCGAGCACGCCATAGACGTAGAACTCGTGGAGGACGAGCTGTATGTGTCGCTGGCGCACCCCATGTCGAAAGATCACCACGTATCGTTCATCGCCGCCGCCTCACCCGACCGGGTGCAGATCGTCAAGCTCTACCCGGAGGGCGACGCCGCAGCAAGGTTTAGGAGGTCCGGGGTACGCGATGTGTTCGCCTACTGCAACCGGCATGGGCTGTTTTGCATGAAAGTATAGTGCTATCCCGTTTGTCCAATGTGCTAGTCTGGGACCCTTCTCGAGGCTCAACAGGGAGATTCGATCGCTCTCCTGCGAGAAGTCTCACTGAGTTGGAATAGAACATAGGTTCGATTTTATGTTATAATATCTGCCAACAGACGCGGCTTCCTCCGAAGCCGCGTCTGTTGCTATAATTGAACCGATATCTACGGAAACCCAAGCTCAGGGAGGGCTGTCGCGATGGCATACGATTTCAAGAAGGAGTTCAGAGAGCTCTACAGGCCGTCCGGCAAACCGAGCGTCGTAACCGTTCCGCCTATGAGCTACGTCGCCGTGCGGGGCAAGGGCGACCCCAACATCGAAGGCGGCGACTACCAGAATGCGTTGCCGTTGCTTTACGGTGTTGCCTATACCATCAAGATGTCGAAGAAGGGCCTGCGAGAGATCGAAGGCTATTTCGACTTCGTTGTTCCGCCGCTCGAGGGCTTCTGGTGGCAAGACCGCGCCGATGGCGAGATCGATTATGCGCGGAAGGACGACTTCAGCTTCATCTCATGCATCCGTCTGCCCGATTTCGTCACTCGCGAGGACTTTGACTGGGCCGTCTCGGAAGCCGCCGCCAAAAAGAAGCTGGACTTCTCGGCGGTCGAGCTGCTGAGGGTCGACGAGGGCCTTTGCGTTCAGTGCATGCACACCGGGCCTTACGGCGGCGAGCCGGCGACCGTAGACGCCATGCGCGCATTTGCAGCGGAACAGGGCTACGCCCCCGACTTCTCCGAAGCCCGTCTGCATCACGAGATCTACCTTTCCGACCCGCGTAAGTGCGCGCCGGAGAAGCTCAAGACCGTGATCCGCCATCCCATCAAGTCGATGTAGCGAAACGAGCGACGCAATAGATAGCGGTGTCGGTTCAAATGGAACCGACACCGCTTCTGTATGAGGCTTGCTGCAAATGGCGATCAATGCCCACGATGCTTCTGCTTGCGCTTCAACTTCCGCTGCTCGAAGCGCGCCTCTGCCTCGTCCGCGCGGCGTTGGCTTCTTGCGCGTACCGACTCTTGCTTCATTGCCTCCCGCTGATTCGCGAGCGCCTGCTGCGCCTTGGTGCCCATTGCCGGCTGCTTAAGGGTCTTCGACGCCTCGCGGGCGCGTCTCTTGGGGTTCTTCGCGGGCTTGCTCGCCTCGGTCGGATCGTCGCCGAAGAACGTGAGCTTCGCCCATTTGCTTGTAACGAATTGCAGGATTTCCTCGTTGGACGGCTCTGTGCCGAAGACGATGCGGGCGACGCCGTATGTTCCGTCTTCGACATGCTCCGCCAGCCCGACCCAAAACTGGCCGTCGTGATATACGGTCAGGGTGGACGACACGCTGATCTGCATGGCTGGTTCCTCCTTTATGTAGATGACCATGCAGAGAAGGGACAACCAAGGAGGCAGGTTACTGATGCGGACTTCCGCACGCCCACGACTACCCGACGGGGACTGTGTTTTCATCTCTGGTGCCCGCATTGTAGCACGCGCGGATTTACGATGTTGATTGCCGGCGCCTAGACGGAGATGAAGGCGGTTCGATCTAGGTCAAGCCGGTCGCTCGTTCATGAAGCGGCCGATTCCCTGAAAATAAAAGGCGCCCACGAGGACACCTACAGGCTATCTTCGAACTACTTGGTTTGGGGCAGACGGAGGAAAAAAATAGGGCAGAATCGCTCTCACGATCCCGCCCCGCAAACCCGAGGGTTTCTAACTGGCTCCATTATTCCGGGCTTCTCAGTTCTGTCATTGACCCAGGTATCACCCGTCTCCTATAGCGAGTGAATATAAAAATAGGGCAGAGTCGCTTGCGCAAGTCCGCCCCTAAAACCGTGAAGGTTTTGCTATCTGCAGGCTATTCTACCAACCCGAGCGATTCTGTCAACCTGCGAAGGAACTCGAGCGCGGAGCGAGCTGCGGCGTCGGGCCCCTTGTCGGGCAGCGCCTCGGTTTCGCCGTCGGCCCTGGCGAATATCTCGGCGAGCTCGGATCCGGCGCGCGAGCGCGAGGAGCCCTCGGGTACCAAGCCGGAGTGCGCCACGAGCACGGTCGCGACCTCCTGCATGGCCGTATTCCCCATCCACTTCCTCCTGGTCGCCTTGGGGATTCCCACGGAGGCGACCCTTCGGGAGACGCCGCTGGACGCCGAGCCCCGGGCGGCGCCCCTCTCGGCGAAGCAGTTGATCAGGCACGAGCCGTGCGCGGCGCAGTTGCGGACGGACTTCACGCGCTTGAGGTCGTAGTGGGAGGCCTCGAGGCGCCTGTCGCCCCATCGCCTGGCGCAGAAGCGCACGAAGTCGATGAGGGTGCCGAACGAGGTGAGCTCAAGGAAGGCCCAGGCAGGCATGTCGCCGGAGTACTTCGCGTAGAGGCTCGAGCTGTAGGGGCTGCGGCCGCTCATCTTGAGCTCGCGCAGGCGGTACTCCCTGTTTGCAGTGGTAAGCGATGCCATGTAGTCGGCCACGATGGCGTAGCCGTCCTCTCCGCGGTCCTCCATCTCGCGAAGCAGTGTCACCTTCTGGAAGTGCTCGATGTCGAGCGTCATGCCGAGCAGGGCGTGGCGCAGCTCCTGGTCGAGCGCCGCGAGCAGGCGCAGCTGGCCGAAGTCGAGGTCTACGTAGCGGCCGTCGCGCGGGCCTCCCTCGTATTTCGAGAAGAGTTTGCGGTAGGATGCGAGCTTAAAGAAGTTGCACTTGTCACGCAGGTAGTCCGCGGCCTCTTCCTCGGAACACAGCTCGAAGGCTACGCCCTTCTGCTTGAGGTGCTCTATCTGCTGCTCGATCGTGAGGATCGGCTTCCTATCGTGGGGTTCGGCCATGCTCGGTCTCCTGTCATTGATTTGAGAATCCTATTCTACCAGCATGTTTGCCCTGAATCCTGAAGGCCCGTTCGCCAACTCATAAGCAAGCCACCTGAGACTACTCACTTTGTTCACGAATGGCGAAGACCTGCGACCTGGGGTTTTACAAATGGCGCGCAAGCCACCCGCGTTAATTCACTTGCGATTGCGGCTGGCGGCTTGCAGGCAAAAGGGCGGTTGAGTTTCAAAACGGGCGTTTTCGGCGCTATCGAGCCTCCAAAGGCGACCCGCCGCGCACTTTGGGACAAAAACAAAAACTCAAAGCCCTGAGTTTGAAAAAAGTTTTTGAGGTTGTCCCAACTTTTGTCCCCGAAGCCGACGAAACGCGACATCGCGTCATTCGGCGGCAGGCGTTCCGTGTCGATGCCGAAAACTGGGTGTAACTGGAATGACGGGACGGCAGAACCGACGCCATCGAGTGGGAGTAGTTGATATCTAGCGTTTCCGAGCCCCTGACCTGCACAAACAGGTCAGGGGCTTTTCGTTTGGCAACCGCTGGACAACCTTTATGGTTTCGCGCCCCGTGAGCAGGGGACGTAGCACTGTTCACGTTTGGGCCCATGCCGGCACCGATCAATGCCCGCGCTGCTTCTGATTGCGCTTCAGCTTCCGCTGCTCGAAACATGTCGCCCGGAGTTCCTCGCCGGAGGAGAGATGGCCGTTCCTTGCGAAACCGCGAGACCAGCTATATCCGCTTGCTGCGGGCTTGCTTGAGCCAGTTCCTCTTGAAAGAGCCTATACCTCCGAAGAACTTGTTGTACGTCTCACCGTTCTCCTTGGCTTCGTACTTGACCAAGGCGAGTTCGATGGTGCAGAGGTAATCCGCCACTTGCTCGAGGCGGTAGTCGGTCATCGAGGTCTTGCGGCGTCGGACGACCCCTTTTGAGAGGACCTTGCCCACCGAGCGGTCGAGCGCTTGCTTGACGATGTCCTGACCGTTGTCGTAGTAAACCTTCACATCGTCGAAGGATTGAAAGAAGCCCAGGTGTTCAATCATGGCAGAGGAGATGTCGCGCCCCATACGCTCCATTAGCCTTGCCGGGTCTTCGAACTGGCTGCGGCGGTAGACGAACGTGATATAGGAAATGGGAAGTTTACGGACGAACGAGGAGAAGTAGGCGAGCATCACCTTGCGCTGCTCGATGTTAAGAAACTCATAATCCTTGTGCCCGTTCATGAGAGGCTCGGAGTGAAACGGAATGTTAGGGAGATCGGTCCTGGCAAGCTTGGCCTCATAGCCCGTGACCGCCTCGGCGATGCTGTCTGCTTGGTCGTGAAAGACGAGTGTGAGCAGGTAGTAGCGAGCTTTGCCGCCGCGGTCGCCGCTCTCGTCGACGAAGATGCTGAGCTCCTTGGCCAATGGGGACTCCTAATGGAATGGATAAAAAAATAGCCGGGGGACTCCCCCGGCACTTGGAGGTAGCTTAATGAGCCACCAATAACCTTATAGCATGTGCTGGCGGCGAATACAAGAGGGGAGCGGGATGAGGCTGCTGCTGATGGCGTCCCTGAAATAGATTCGCAGCTTCTTCAAGATTACGGAACACGAGAATTGATCGTCGGAGCTGGCTTGCGAAAGCAACCCGAAGCTTGCCTTTGTCTGTACGAACCTGATTCAGGGGCGTAGTGACACCATCCACGAGGGCGTGCCTGAGATCTTCTCGTCTCGCTCTTATGTACTCCTGCATCTCGATCACCGTCATCCACTCGTCGCAGCCCCGGTTGCCCTCGGGTGCCGTGCATTTCGTCGCGTGCGCCATAGTTCCTCCAATCTTTCCATGCGATGCGTCTGCGCGGTTCCGTGTGCGTTTTCGTCTGCGCGACGATTGAACCGCCTGATGGCGATTGGCGCGCACGGCGGGAGCGGAGACGGGTCGAGGTGGGTCGAGCTGGTCGGGCCTTCACGAAACGGCCATGAGCCGCGTGCATTAGCTCTCGGGTAAATCCCTGAAAAGTAAGAGGCGCCCATGCGGGCGCCTGCCTAGTAGCTGGAGTTGTTCGGTTGTGGTCGGAGTGCTTGTCTTTCGCGGTGCTGTCGTCTGGGGTTCGGCATCTGTCGTTCGCCTCTTCTGTCGTGTTTGATGTTGCGTGTTATGCGAGCGACCTTGCGCGGGCCTGCCGGTCCGTTGCCCCAGGTGCACCCGGATAAATGGTACCCATTCGTTGGAACTTGGACATTGCGGGAGGGCCGCCTGGGCAAGCTGGGGTGGACGAACGGGCGTCGGCGGCTCGATTAGGGCTTCTCCGTTACCCTGCAGCTGTTCTCGGTCGCCTGAACGACAATATCGCCGAGGTCCGCCACACCCTTATCGAGCTGAACGACTTGAGGCCAGACCTCGCGGACCATGGCCATTTGGTCGTCTATCAGTAGGCATTTCGTCATTCTCACCCTATTCCTCATACCGATGACCTCTTCTCCAAGCATCTCCGGGTCTTCTGGGTCGAACATTCTTGCACCGCTCTCGTTGACCAAGTGCCCATCAGAATCGAATCGTTCCGGGTTCGATTTTGGGCTAAGGCAATATTCGCGACAGTGCTCACTTTCCAGTAGATTCGCGTTGTCGTTTCGGGATTTAGGGGCATTTCTATCAGTGAAATCGGATATACCGCAATCCACCTCGTTCAGATGGTCAATAAGGCATCGAAAGCTACTGCTCGTCAGGACTTTTTCGAGGGTATCTGCATAAGAGGTCGTTGGCAAACCGTATTTTTCTGAGAACGGGCTGCTATTGGCGCCGGGCCTTGCCGCGAGCTCGCGGAGCGCATTGACTGCCTCCACGCTTATTCCGAGATATTCCGAAACCTCCTGCTCGTCGAACGTCCTTCCCTTTGATTCGCCAATCAAATATCCAATCTGGACATCAAGAAGTTCTGAAATCGTTTGCATCGTGGGAAACGATGGAAAACCGGGTGTTTCTTTGCCGTATTTGCCGCCGATTTTCTCCCAGCGTCCAACAGTGGTCTTCGTCGTAGCATGCCCCGCTTCCTGCATTTTATTCGCGAAGTCCTCTTGCGTTGGATACGATTTCTTCCTTTCCGCTTTGAATCGCTTACCCCAGGCTTCTTTCATTTCTTTATCGCTTAAGACTCGTCGCATGTTGTTTCTCTTTTCCATTTACCACTGAGATACTCGTGAAAAGCTTCTATACACGAGCCTATCAAGTTGAGAGAATCAAGTCATCCGATACGAAAGGATTAAACGATGAAATGCGAATTGACCAAGAAATCGTTCGAGGTGCCGGCCCTTCTCGAACGGCATAACGATTTCGAGCAAGCAATATGCAGAACGGTGTTTCAAGACAAGTACAGCTCCAGCGCGAAGACTTACCACGTCATCGACCATCTTATTGCTCGAGGCGAAGAGCTCGGACTCATGGACGTCCCAAGCTATTTCGCGGCGATAGAGGCGCTGAAGAGATTCAGCTCCTATCACGCTGGCCTAATCAGGGGTTTTGCCGGGGAACGACGGGTCTTCTACGCGATCAAGCATGTCGGGTCCGGCTTCGAGCAACTGGTCAATGCCGAGTTGGACTACGAGGGCGAGCACGATGAGTTCGACCAGATTCTCGTCGGCCGGCAGGGTCTTGTGATAGTCGAAGTGAAGAACTACTCCTCCTCGGCCGTGATCGGGAGCGACGGGATCCTGAGGTTTGAGGACGGAAGCGGGCGCATGCGCAACGTCGGGGAGAAGATGGCCTCCAAACGTTACGTCTTGCGCGAGATAGTGTCCAACGCAATTGGGCGCGAGCTCCCTGATGAAAGGATCGTCTCCCTTGTCGTCAACGCCAACGAGAAGACCTTTATTCGGAACGATTCTGATCGAGTCGAGGTTCAGAGCACGGGCAGCATCGCGCGTCGAGTCGAGGAGCTGCTGAGAGGCGACGAGGTCCTAGGGGCCGAAGACGTCTCCGCCATCAAGGCGGCGCTTGAGGCTGCCCACCATCCCATTGAGATCGAGCCAGAGATCGATTTCGAGTATGTATCAGCAACCTTGCATGAGGCCCTCTCGCTGATCGCCCGATCGGTTGCGGAGGAGAAAGAGGACGAGGATTTCGCTCGCGTGTCCGCTCCCGAGAGCGAGACCTGCTCGGTATCTCAGGCGCGGAGGCCGTTTCCTGCGCTCATCTCAGGTGCAGTGGCTCTTCTTTTAGGCCTTGCGGGCGGATACGTGCTCGGATCAACGGGAAAATGGAGATAAGCAGATGAACGACGTTATGGAACGCACCGCTACAAGCTACGCGATGATTGATGCGGTGGACAACAAAGCAAGCGATTGTCGGGGCATGCTTAAATCCCTTGTCGATGCGACGAACGGCATCACCGGGCCTCAGGCTGGCCTCCTTGGATGCCTCGTCGTTTCCATTGCCGGGGTGGCGGGATATGGAATATACGCCCTTTGCGACCTGGTCAAATCCGGACACCCCGTCGAGCTCACCTCTGGAGGGGTGCGCTTCGCGGCGAATACGGCAGCGCTCTGCGAGGCGAGCAGCCTCTAATCGACAGACAGGAGAATCGATGCAGATGAATGAGATGCCCTCGATCGGGACCACGCTGACTTGTGGCGAGGCAATTAAAGCATACGACCGCTTCGAGCGGACGATGCTCGTGAAGGCGTACGGGGCCGAGCTCCTACCCGCAGTGGGACTGTACAACCTGCTCTGGCAGCTTGAGTCGCTCGCGCAAAAGTTCGGAATCGAGCGCAAAGGGGCCTTCCCGAGGCTCAAGAGGGAGATCCGGTCGTTCTCGAGCGAGAAGGCCGCGCTGATAAACGGGGCGAACTGCGAGAGGTTTCATCTGCTGCAGGATGAATCGGCACTCAGGCAGCGTGACGAAACACACTATTTCAAGGTGGGTGCTGACGGGGGTAGGTTTGCTCGGGGCCTCGACGAAGCCCTCGAGCTGCTTTCGGCGGCACGTGTTCCGTTGCGGTGCTAAAAACGGGGTGCAACTGGGATGGCGGCACAATAATCGAATGTGAAAGAACTGGAATAGAACAAGCGTTCGCTTCCATGTTATAATTCCTAACAGCAGGCGCAGTTTCTTCCGAAGCCGCGCCCATTGCTCTATTTGAACCGATACCGGCGGAAACCCAAGCTCAGGGAGGGCTGTTGCGATGGCATACGATTTCAAGAAGGAGTTCAGGGAGCTCTACAGGCCGTCGGGCAAGCCGAGCGTCGTAACCGTTTCGCCTATGAGCTACGTCGCCGTGCGGGGCAAGGGCGACCCCAACATCGAAGGCGG
>URTP01000013.1 GCA_900550835.1 uncultured Collinsella sp.
AGCCACATCGCGCGCAGGTCGAGGCACTCGACGCGCTCGCCGACCACCAGAGCGTTTTGGCCGTTATGGGGACGGGACGTGGTAAGTCTCTGATTTTCCACGTGCACGCCGCACGCGAGGCGGTCCTTCGCGGTCGCGCGAGCATCTTTGTCTATCCGCTGCGCGCGCTCGTTGCCGACCAGGCCTATCATCTTTCATCGACGATGGCTGCGCTCGGCATTGGCGTGGGCGTGTTGACCGGCGAGACCGTGGAGGCAGCGCGCGATGACGTGTTTGCCGGCCTGGCTTCGGGCCGCACCGGCATCGTGCTCACGACGCCGGAGTTCCTGTCTATTCACCGAGACCGCTTTGCTCGCTCGGGTCGTATCGGGTTTGTCGTTATCGACGAGGCGCATCATGCCGGTCTTGCCAAGGGCGGCGACCGTAGCGCATACCTCGACATGCCCGACATCCTCAAGGCCCTGGGCGATCCGGTCGTTATGGCGGCGACGGCCACCGCGACGGCTCCGGTCGTGGCGGAGCTTGCCCGCGTGTTGCCGATTACCCGTACGGTGGTCGACGAGACCGTGCGCGAGAACTTGCGTCTCGAGGACGACCGCGATCTTGCGAGCCGCGAAAACCGCCTGGTGTCCATCGTCGCGACGGGGGAGAAGACCGTCATCTACGTTAACTCGCGTGATCAGTCCGTGGCGCTTGCCAAGACGCTACGCAAACGCGTTCCCGACTACGCGTCGCATATCGCCTTTTACAACGCGGGCCTTACGCGCACCGACCGCCATCGCGTAGAGGAGGCGTTTCGTGACGGATGCCTCAGCTGCATCGTCTCGACCTCTGCCTTTGGCGAGGGCGTCAACCTTCCCGATATTCGCCATGTCGTGCTCTACCACATGCCGTTTGGCGCGATTGAGTTTAACCAGATGAGCGGCCGCGCCGGTCGCGATGGCCAGCCCGCCGTGATCCACCTGCTCTATTCGTCGCGCGACGCCCGCATTAACGAGCGCCTACTCGACTGCTATGCGCCCGAGCGCGACGAGCTCGTCACGCTCTATCGCGCGCTGCAAACCATGTGGCGCTCCAACCGCGGCAAGACCGGGGACGATTCCTTTAGCGCGAGCGATATCGACATCGCGCAGATGTGCCTTGCCATCGATGCTCGCACGCCGGTCGACGAGCGCTCGGTGGAGAGTGGCCTGGGAATCTTCGAAGAGCTTGGTTTCTGTCGCGTTTCGGGGTTTGACGACACCCGTCGCATCGCGATGGCCGAAAACCCCGGCCGTGTGCAATTGAGCAGGTCAATTCGCTATTTGGAGGGGTTGCGTTCGCGCATGGAGTTCTCGGCTTTCCGGAGTTGGGCGCTCGATTCGTGCGCTTCTGATATGCTAGCCAAAGTTAACCGCCCGATCGTACCGCGGGCCTAGGGGAAGGGGACCTCGATGGATGCCGCAGCCCGTACCGCCCATGATTCCACCCTCCAGCCGTTCTCGGAGATGGAGCACTATAAGCATGCCGATGAGCTGCCGCCCGAGATTATGGCGGACAGCTACGACAAGCTGGAGCGCCTGTGCCTCAAATATATGAATCAGGACGACTTTTCTAAGGTGGAGCAGGCCTATTGCTTTGCTGCCGAGAAGCACTGCAACCAAAAGCGCCGCTCGGGTGAGATGTACATCAACCATCCCGTCGAGGTGGCCATCATTTTGGCCGATCTCAAGATGGACTGCGATGTGGTGTGCGCCGCGCTGCTGCACGATACCGTCGAGGATACCGAGACCTCGCTTGCTGATGTTTCCGGCCTGTTTGGCGATACGGTGGCCGAGCTCGTCGATGGCGTGACCAAGCTCACCAACATCGAAGTCGACAGCATGGACGAGAAACAGGCGCTCACGCTGCGCAAGATGTTCCTCGCCATGTCCAAGGACATCCGCGTTATCATCGTCAAACTCGCCGACCGCCTGCATAATATGCGCACGCTCGCCGCCCTGCGCGAGGACCGTCGCCTGTTTAAGGCACGCGAGACTATGGACGTGTACGCGCCCCTGGCCGACCGCCTGGGCATGAGCTCTATTAAGTGGGAGCTCGAGGATCTGTCCTTCTTCTATTTGGAGCCCGACGCCTACCAGCGCATCGCGCGCATGGTGGCAGAGTCGCGTGAGGTTCGCGAGCGCTATCTGGCCGAGACTATCAAGACGCTCACCGATGAACTCAACCGCATTGGCCTGGAGGGCTTCCAGATCAACGGCCGCTCCAAGCACTATTGGTCCATCTACCAAAAGATGAAGCGCAAAGGCAAGGAATTCTCCGAGATTTATGACTTGGTGGCGCTGCGCGTCATCACTCATTCGGTGCGCGATTGCTATTCCACGCTCGGTGCGGTGCATACGCTGTGGCACCCCATGCCCGGTCGCTTTAAAGACTATATCGCCATGCCCAAGGTCAATAACTATCAGTCGCTTCATACGACGGTTATCGGCCCCACGGCCCGTCCGCTCGAGATTCAGATTCGAACCTACGAGATGCACGAGCAGGCCGAGTACGGCATCGCCGCCCACTGGCTGTACAAGAAGTCGGGCGGATCGTCTGCTTCAAAGACCAATGATGCCCAGCGTCTGGACGACCAGATAAACTGGCTCAAGCATTCGCTCGATTGGGCAGCGTCTGATGAGATTACCGATGCCAAGGAATACCTGCACTCGTTGAAGGTCGACCTCTTCGACCAGGAGATCTTTGTCTTTACGCCCAAGGGCGAGGTCATGGCGCTTCGTGCCGGCTCCACGCCGCTCGACTTTGCCTATGCCGTTCACACCGAGGTGGGCAACCACTGCGTCGGCGCTAAGATCAACGGTGCGGTCGCGCCGCTCACGCATGAGATCAAGACGGGCGACCGCGTTGAAATCCTGACCAATAAGAGTTCCAAGCCGTCGCGCGATTGGCTCAAGATCGTCAAGACACCTTCGGCCAAGTCGAAGATTCGCCGTTACTTCGCTGCCGCGACCAAAGACGATGACGCTGCCGCCGGCCGCGATATACTGGCCAAGGACCTGCGCAAGCGCGGGTACGGCATCTCTACGCCGCGATCTACGCGTGCGCTCAATGCCGTGGCAGAGCAGTTTAACTACAAGCAGCTCGAGGACCTGTTCGCAGCCGTTGGGGCGGGCAAAGTCGCCCCGCGTGCCGTGGGCAACAAAGTCGAGCAGATCTTGGATCCCAAGCCCGAGGAGCAGCTCGCCAAGGCCGAGGCCATTGCCGAGGTCGTGAAGCAGCCCGCGCGCGGATCCAACCGCAAGCCCCAAAAGCGTGGCAAGAGCGCCAGCAACGGTATCATCGTCAAGGGCGAGAGCAACAGCGGCTTGCTGGTTCGTCTGGCGCATTGTTGCAACCCCGTGACGGGCGACGATATCGTGGGCTTCATCACGCGCGGCCGCGGCGTCTCGGTGCACCGTGCCAACTGCCCCAACGTCAAGGGTCTTATGGAACACCCCGAGCGCATGATTGACGTTGAGTGGGACGGCGCTGCCGATACCCTGTTCCAGGTTGAGATCGTGGTCGAGTGCCTGGACCGCATGGGCCTTCTCAAGGATGTCACCATTGCCATTGGCGATGCGGGCGGCAATATCCTTTCTGCCGCCACGTCGACCAACCGCGAGGGTATTGCAACCCTGCGCTTTATGGTCGAGATTTCGGACGCGAGTGGTCTGGATCCGCTGCTGGCTTCCATCAGCAGTGTCGACTCGGTCTATGACGCACGCCGTCTGATGCCGGGTGAGGGTGGAGCTCAGCTCAAGCGTCGCGTTTAGTCGCGACGAACGTGCCACATTATCGATATTCGCTACACTCGAGGCATCGTTTGATGCCTCGAGTTCTATAGAGAGGAGAGGGGCATGAGTGCTGTGTCCTTGGATTTAACTCCCAAGGGATCGGTCGAGATCGAGACGCTCGTAAACGGTCCCATTCAGACCAATAGCTATGCTGTCATTTCGGACAATGAGTGCGTGATTATCGACCCCGCATGGGAAGGCGAGCGCTTGGTGGAGCATATTCGAGCCGAACACCCCGATGTGCAGGTGCTCGGCGCCGTTTGCACGCACGGTCACGCCGACCATGTTGGCGGTGTCGCTGGAGTTCGGGCCGCCGTTGGCGCCGACGCCCTGTACGAGCTGTGTGGCAAGGACGCAGCAGTGCCGCATGCGAATATCGAGGAGCAGCGAGCGATGTGGGGCATCGAGACGCCCGATCCAGGTGAGCCGACGCGGCTGCTTGCCGAGGGCGACACCATTGAGCTGGGCGACATTTGCCTGCAGGTAATTGAGGTGCCCGGGCACACACCGGGCGGCATCGTTCTGTTCGCCGCCACTGAGCAGAGGAACATTGCCTTTGTGGGCGACACCCTATTCCCGGGCAGCCACGGCCGCACCGATCTTGCCGGTGGCGACGAGGCAGCGATTCTGCGCTCGCTCTCCAAGCTCGCCCACATGCTTCCACCCGATACCGTTTGTTTGACTGGCCACGGTCCCTCGACCACTATGGCGCGTGAACTCATGTGCAACCCGTTCATGCGCTAGACAGTTTCCGTTTCCACCCAAGAGACTTCCGACTTCTGGGGAAATCGGGATTGTGGAACACCTTTCATAAACCTTGTATCTTTCTAATTGTCGGATAGATACGGGGAGGTGAAACGTTGGTGTTAGATTCACAGGTTCAAAAAGTACTTGACTACATAGAGGCTAATCACGATGTTTCGCCCGCTCGTCTTTGCGAAGAGTTTGGCGTGAGCGATCGCACGATTCGTACTTATGTCAAGAAGCTCAACGCTGTCCTCGAGCCTCAGGCCCATATCCATAAACACCGTGGCGGGGGTTATACCCTCAATATCAGCGATTGCGACGCATACCGCTCGATCAAGGACGATGCATCCAATGGGGGTCTCAAGTCAATTCCCTCTACGAGCGAGGGGCGCGTTGAGTACTTGCTGAACGACCTGTTGAGTCGCGTCGACTGGATCACCCTGGACGATCTTTCGGAGATCCTCTATGTATCCCGCAATGCTATTTCAGGCGATCTCAAGCGGGTTGAGGCACAGCTGGCCAAGTTCGATCTCAAGCTTGAACGGCGTCCTCATTACGGGATTCGCGTGAGCGGCTCGGAGATGTCGCGTCGCCTCTGCTTGGCAAGCATTACGCTCGACAAGCTTGCAGAGCATCGTGAGAGCGATTCTCAGAACCAGGTGACCCTCGACACGATTGCCACCTGTGTGAATGAGGTCATTGCCGAGGAAGGCTTCCAAATCAACTCAGCGGCCTATCAAAACTTGCTGGTTCATATCGCGGTCGCCATTTGGCGAATCCGCGAGCAGTGCTACGTCCCGCTCGAAGCCGAACATATTGAGAAGCTGCGTACAGCGCGCGAGTTTGCGGTGGCCGGTTGTGTGGCTTTGCGTATCGAGAAAGCTTTCGACATTCGGCTCCCAGAGGAGGAGGTTGCCTACATCGCCATTCACCTTGCGGGAAAGCAATCTCTGTATGCTAGTTCCGACGGTGCAGATGAAGGTCTCGTAATTTCCGACGAGGTTTGGGATGTGGTCACTGAGATGCTCGAGTGCATCTGGGATTCCTATCACTTTGATTTTCGCGGCGATCTTGAGCTCCGCATGAACCTCGCGCGTCATATCGTTCCGCTTGCCGTGCGTCTCAAATATCGCATGCATATCGATAATCCGCTGCTTGCCGATATCAAGGAGAGATTCGCGCTCGCGTATTCGATGGCACTCGATTCGTCGGTCATCCTTGCCGAGCACTACGGTAGTCGTCTTTCGGATGACGAGATCGGCTATATCGCACTCGCCTTCGCCTTGGCGCTTGAGCGCCAGAAGAGCGAGGTCCCGCGTAAGAATATCCTCGTAGTGTGCGCGAGCGGACAGGGAAGCGCCAAGCTCCTTGAGTACCGATACCGCCAAGAGTTCGGTGCTCTCGTGGACAAGATTGTGACCTGCGATGCCTCCCATGTCGACAGTATTGATATGACGGGTATCGATTACGTTTTTACCACGGTGCCCCTGCATCGAGCGCTTCCGGTGCCCGTGCGCGAGGTGAGCTTCTTTCTCGATGCCGATGATATGCACGATGTTCGTGAGATTCTTGCCGGTGCAAATGTTACCGGTGACCTTGCACCTTATTTTTCGGCTGACCTTTTTGTCTCCGATATGGTCGCTGCAGACAAGAACGAGGTCATCTCAATTCTATGCGAGCAGGTCGCCGCCATGCGTAACGTGCCTGACGAGTTTAAGCAGCTGGTCATGCGTCGCGAGGAACTCGCGCAGACGAGTTTTGGCAATCAGGTCGCCATGCCCCATTCGGTCAAGGCCGTGACGGACGAGACGTTTGTTTGCGTTGGACTGCTGCGCGAGCCGGTCGAATGGAACGGGCAAGCGGTGCGGGCGGTCTTTCTAGTATCAGTCTCAAAGGCTAAGGACAAGAAGCTTGACCGTTTCTACCGCAGTATGGCCAAGATGCTTACCAGCAAAGAGGCTATCCAGGGGCTTGTCGACAACCAACGATGGGAGACCGTCGTCAAGCTTTTGAATATGTATGGAAAAACAGACAACAACGAGTAGAAGGAGACACCGATGGACGAGAGCAAATATGAAAATGCCCTTCAAATCATCCTGCATGCGGGCAACGCCAAGTCCGCCGCGCTCATGGCAATCGACGCCGCCCATGATGGCGATTTCGAAGAGGCCGAGAAACAGCTCGCCGAGGCGCAGTCCGAGATGAGCGCTGCCCACAAGATGCAGTTCGAGCTCACTCAGGCTGAAGCGAACGGCAATACCGTCGATATCAACATCATCTTGATCCATGCCGAAGACCATCTGACGATGGCCATCATGGCGAGTGATTTTGCCGAGCGCTTTATCGAGCTTTATCGCGATAAGTACGAGGGCAAGTAACCCTAAAATACCGAGTTTGGTCAATCGGGCGCCCAAGATGAGCGCTTTTGAAAGGAGTCCGTTATGAACATCATGTTGGCTTGCTGTGCTGGTATGAGCACCTCGCTCGTTGTGAGCAAGATGGAGGAGGCCGCTAAGGCCCAGGGCAAGGATGATTACAAGATTTGGGCCGTCGAGCAAGGCCAGGTTGCCGAGGAACTCGGAAACTTTGACGTTTTGCTGCTTGGCCCGCAGGTCCGCCATCTTCAGCGCAAGCTCACCAAAGTCGTTGACGGCAAAGCTCCCGTTGCCGTAATCGATCCGGTTGCCTACGGCAGCTGCGATGGCGCCAAGGTCCTCAAGCAGGCGGAGGACCTGGTCGCCAAGGCATAAGGGCTCAATAGCCCAAAATCGCCGCTGTGCGACTAGCACTCGACAGCGGTCTACATCCGAAAGCACGTCATTAACTTTCGAAAGCAGGTACATCATATGGCTTTCTCCGAGAAATTCGAAGATGTGATGATGGTTGTCGCAGAAAAAGTAGGCGACAACGTATATCTCTCCGCAATTAAGGATGCCTTTACCGCGTTTATGCCCTTCGTTATCGTGGGTTCTATGGGCACGCTGCTCAAGACGTTGGTCTCTTCCACCACGACGGGGCTTGCACAATGGGTGCCCGCGCTCGCGGGGCTTGAGCCGGCATTTTCCGCTATCAACTACTGCACCATGTCCTTCATGACGGTGCCCATCACCTTCCTGATTGGCCTTTACCTGGCCCGTGCCAAGAAGGCTCCGGAGTATCCGACGGCGCTCGTCTCCGTGGCGGCCTACATCTCCATGATTTGCACCTCTATCAAGGTCGACGGTGCCGGCACGGCTCTCGAGGCTCCGGTGTCTGGTCTTCTTACCACTCAGATGGGCGCTCAGGGTCTTTTTGTCGGCATGATCACGGCCGTTGTGTTCGGTTCGCTTTTCTGCTGGCTCTCTAAGATCGACCAGATCAAGATCAAGATGCCTCCTTCGGTTCCCTCTGGTATCTCCCAGTCCTTCAACGTTATGATCCCGGTCTTTATTGTCCTCGTCGTGAGCGCTATCTTCGGCCTTGGCTTCCAGGCCCTTACCGGCTCCTATATCAACGATTGGATCTACGGCCTTATGCAGGCTCCGCTCGAGGCGGCCTTCAAGACTCCGGCTGGCGTTGTCATCATCGTTGTCGTGTCCCAGCTCTTCTGGGTTCTCGGTATCCATGGCGGTCTCATTGTTTCCCCGGTGCGCAACCCCATGTTCAATGCCGCAATCGCCGCCAACACCGCCGCCCTTGCCGCTGGCACCATGCCCGATTCTCCGTTCACCATGGGTTTTTGGAACTGCTTCGTTGCTCCCGGTGGCGCCGGTATGACCCTCTGCCTCATCATCGCTATTTTCCTGTGCTCCAAGCGCGATGAGGAAAAGGCTATCGCCAAGCTCGGTTTCCTGCCTGGCATCTGCGGCATCTCCGAGCCCGTCGTCTTCGGTATCCCTCTGGTCTTGAACCCGATCTACGCGATTCCGTTTGCCTTTGGTTCCGGTATCTGCGTCGCCATCGCCATGTTCGCCACCTCTATCGGCTTCCTTCCCTGCAACACCGTTGACGTGCCCTTTGGTGTGCCCATCCTGCTTAATGCCTTTGTTGGCCATGGCTGGCAGGGTGTTGTGGTCCAAGTCGTCGAGCTCGTCGTGGGCGTCCTTATCTGGATCCCCTTCGTCCTCGCCAACAGCAAGCTGGCCAAGAAGGAGCAGGAAGAGGCTGCTCAGGCCTAATGGCTACACCTATCGGCTGTCCGATAATATGCCTGTAACTTCGAGGGGCGCGGTGCACGGGAGCGCCGTGCCCCTCTTTTTAACTAAGGAGATAACTATGAGCTACGTGTTCCCAGAAGGCTTTTTGTGGGGCGGTGCCACTGCCGCCAACCAGTGCGAGGGTGCTTGGGATGTGGATGGCAAGGGCCTTTCGGTCGCCGACTGCACCACCTATAAGCCCAAGGTCGACAAAAAGGACTACGCGGCCCTTCACGGCATCACTGACGAACAGATCAAGGAGGCCGAGGCTTCGACCGATATCCACGTGTACCCCAAGCGTCACGGCATCGACTTCTTTCATCGCTACAAGGAGGACATTGCGCTTTTCCAGGAGATGGGCTTCAAGACGCTGCGCGTATCCATCCAGTGGACTCGCCTGTTCCCCACGGGTACAGAGGAAGAGCCGCTCCAGGCCGGCATCGACTACTACCGCGACCTGTTCCGCACCATGAAGGATGCGGGCATTGAGCCACTTGTGACGCTTCACCACTACGAGATGCCGCTCTATTTGGCAAACCACTACGATGGTTGGGGCAAGCGCGAAGTCATCGACTTCTTCTTGCGCTTCTGCGAAGTCTGCTTCCGCGAGTTTGGAAAGTACGTTACCTATTGGCTCACATTCAATGAGATCGACTCTGTGTTCCGCCACCCCTGGACCACGATCGGCGTTTGCACCGAGCGTTATCCCGAGGATAAGCGCGAGGAGCTTATCTACCAGTGCGTGCACAATCAGTTTGTGGCGAGCGCCCTTGCCACCAAGATGCTGCACGAGATGGTTCCCGGTGCTCAGATGGGCTGCATGGTCACGCGCACCCTCACCTATCCCGAGAACTGCAATCCCAAAAACATGCTGCTTGCGCAGAAGGACAACCGCGATAACTACTTCTATAGCGATGTCCAGGTACTTGGCGAGTATCCGCAGCATGTGCTCAACTATTGGAAGCGCAAGGGCATCCACGTCGAGTTCGGCATGGGTGACGAGGCCATTCTCAAGCAGTATCCGGTCGACTTCGTCTCGTTTTCTTATTACATGTCGATGGTTGACTCCATTGATGCGGACAAGCGCGAGAAAGTCGGAGGAAACCTTGCTACCGGCGTCAAGAACCCCTTCCTGCCCATTTCTGACTGGGGTTGGCAGGTCGACCCCGATGGCCTCACCTACGCGTTGATCGATATGCAGGACCGCTACCATAAGCCGCTCTTTATCGTCGAGAACGGTCTTGGCGCCTACGATAAGGTCAACGAAGACGGCACGATTGACGATGACTATCGCATCGACTACTTCCGTGAGCACATTAAGGCCATCGGCGCTGCTATCGAGGAAGGTGTCGACGTGATGGGCTATACCCCGTGGGGGTGCATCGACCTGGTCTCGATGTCGACGTGCGAAATGGACAAACGGTACGGCTTTATCTATGTTGACCTCGACAATGAGGGCAACGGTACCTATGCACGCTCTAAGAAGAAGAGCTTCGATTGGTACCAGAAGGTTATCGCCACCAACGGTGCTGACCTCGACTAGCTTTCATTCAACAAGTGTGAGGGCCGTCGCGATGACGGCCCGTTTCCTATAGAAAAGAGGACGACCATGGGTGTTTTTCCAAAAGACTTTCTTTGGGGCGGCGCGACTGCTGCCAATCAGTTCGAGGGAGCCTGGGACGTAGACGGCAAGGGTCCGAGTTGCATGGATATGGCCACTAACGGCAACCATCACCACCCGCGCGAGATCACGCCCGAGCTCGACCCCAACAAGCTCTATCCCTGTCACGATGGTGTCGATTTCTACCATCACTACAAAGAGGACATCGCCTTGCTCGCCGAGATGGGATTCAAGGTCTTTCGTTTCTCGATGAACTGGCCTCGCGTCTTCCCAACGGGATTCGAAGATGAGCCCAACGCGGCTGGCCTTGCGTTTTACGATTGCGTGATGGACGAGTGCCATAAGTACGGCATCGAACCGCTCGTGACGCTGAGTCATTACGAGATGCCTTTTGCCATGTGCCAGAAAGTCGATGGCTGGGCTTCGCGCGAGGCTATTGACTGCTACGTGAAGTATGCCAAGACCGTCATGGAGCATTTCAAGGGCAAGTGTCGCTACTGGCTCACGTTCAACGAGATCAATTGCGGCATGATGTCCCTTGGCAACTACATGAGTCTCGGCATTCTGAATCCGGGCTCCTTTGACCTTCGCCATCAGAAAGATGACCCGCAGAAGCGTTTGCAGGCGCTGCACCATCAGTTTGTCGCAAGTGCTCTTGCGGTCAAGGCGGGGCACGAGATCGACCCCGACAACAAGATGGGTTGTATGATTGCCTACATGCTGGCCTATCCGCTCACGCCCAATCCTGCGGACGTCGAGCTTGCCCGCGAGCGTAACCAGTATCGCAACTACTACTGTTCAGATGTCCAAGTGCGCGGCGAGTACCCCTACTTTGCCCAGCGCATCTGGGACGAGGAGGGCGTGACGCTCGATATCACCGACGAGGACCGTAAGATTCTCAAAGAGGGTACGGTCGATTTCTATACGCACAGCTACTATCAGAGCCAGTGCGCAAGCACTGACCCTGCCGAGGAGACGAGCGGTAACCTTCTCGGGGGCGCCAAGAATCCTTACCTCAAGGAGACTGCATGGGAGTGGCCAATCGACCCTATGGGTCTGCGTATCATGCTCAACCAGGTGTACGAGCGCTATCAAATTCCCATTATGGTGGTTGAGAACGGCCTCGGCTGCTGCGACGAGGTCAATCCGGATGGATCCATCGACGACGACTATCGTATCGAGTACTTGCGCGATCACATCAAGGCCATGGCCGAGGCCATCAAGGATGGTGTTGAGGTCTGGGGCTACACGCCTTGGGGCTGCATCGACCTGGTGAGCAATGCCGATGGAGAGATGGCCAAGCGCTACGGGTTTGTTTATGTCGATAAGCACGATGACGGCACCGGTACTATGGAGCGCTCGCGTAAAAAGAGCTTCTACTGGTACAAGAAGGTTATTGAGACCAACGGCGAGGAGCTGTAATGGGAGGAGCGGTTGCCGCGCTTATCAGTCAGATCGTCATCATGTTTATCCTGATGGCGATCGGCTATTTTCTCTACCGCATGAAGATTATCGACCGCAAGGGCACGAGCCAGATGGCCAATGTGGTCATCTATGTGGCGTATCCCTGCATTACGCTGAGAACCCTTATGGTCGACTTCGAACCCAACATGATCCGCGACGCGGGATTTTGCTTTGTGCTTACCGTTGTGGTCACACTAATTTCGATTCCGCTCACGCGTCTGTTTTTTAAAAAGGAGGATGGTGTCGCCCGTTACGGTGCCATCTTCTCCAACAGCGGCTTTATCGGGGTTCCCATTGTTATGGGCGTGTTCGGGTCCGAATACGTCTTCTACCTCTCCATCGGAGTCTCATGCCTCACGTTTTTCATTTGGACGTATGGCGTATGGTTGGTTTCGGGTGATAAGAGCCAGATGTCCTTTAAGAACTGCATTACTAACCCCAATCTCATCATGATCTTGATTGGTCTTGTTTGCTTTTTCTTTTCAATCCATCCGCCCGCGTTGATGGCGACGATTCTCGATGACCTGGGTGCGCTCAATACGGGCCTTGTGATGCTTGTGCTTGGAGCCTATTTGGCGCAGAGCGATATGCGCGCTGTCGTTACGAGCAAAAAGGCCTATCTCGTTAGCTTGGTGAGACTCGTCATCATCCCGGCGATCGTTGTTGGCATATTGGCGCTCTTCCCGTGGATTGATGCCAAGGTTCGCCTCACGATGCTTATCGCTCTCGGTGCACCTGTCGCATCGTTCGCGGCCATCTTGTCCGAGAAATACGGCGGCAACTATAAGTTTGGAATCGGTTTGGTGACGCTGTCCACGATTCTGTCGCTCGTCGCCATGCCCATCATGCTTGAGCTCGCGTCTTTGGTGATCGTATAGCTGGTTGGTATTTGGGGGGTTGACAATAACGTCAACCCCCCAAACTCGTCAACGGCCGTTCTGAGGCGGCAGGCGGTATAAAAAATCGCTAAAGTACCCATATTCGTGAACAAACGAACGTTTATGCCCGGGTGCGCCGTGGTAAAATCTCAGGCGTTATCGGAGCAACCTTACAGGAGGTTTCTTTTATGCTCGTCAACGCAGCAGACATGCTCAAGAAGGCTGAGGCCGGCAAGTACGGTCTCGGTGCCTTCAACACCAACAACCTCGAGTGGACCCTGGCTATTCTCCAGGCCGCCGAGGAGGCCAAGTCTCCGCTGATCCTTCAGTGCACCGCTGGTGCCGCTAAGTGGATGGGCGGTTTCAAGGTCTGCGCCGACATGGTCAAGGCTGCCGTCGAGGCCACGGGCGTTACCGTTCCCGTCGCCCTTCACCTCGATCACGGTTCTTACGAGGACTGCTTCAAGTGCATCGAGGCCGGCTTCACGTCCATCATGTATGACGGCTCTCACGAGGAGACCTTCCAGCTTAACCTCGACCGCACCAAGGAGCTCGTTGAGCTTGCCCACTCCAAGGGCATGTCCATCGAGGCCGAGGTCGGCGGCATCGGCGGCACCGAGGACGGCGTGACCTCCAGCGGCGAGCTCGCTGATCCTGCTGAGTGCAAGCAGATCGCTGACCTGGGCGTCGACTTCCTCGCCTGCGGTATCGGCAACATCCACGGCGTGTACCCTGCCGACTGGGCTGGCCTTTCCTTCGAGCGTCTGGGCGAGATCAAGGCCCAGACCGGCGATCTGCCCCTCGTCCTGCACGGTGGCACCGGCATCCCCGAGGATCAGATCAAGAAGGCCATTTCCCTGGGCATCTCCAAGATCAACGTCAACACCGACCTGCAGCTCGTCTTCGCCAAGGGCGTTCGCGAGTACATCGAGGCTGGCAAGGATCAGCAGGGCAAGGGCTTTGACCCCCGCAAGCTCCTCAAGCCTGGTCGCGACAACATCGTTGCCCGCACCAAGGAGCTCATGGAGGAGTTTGGCTCCGTCAACAAGGCGTAAGTAGCGGTTTAACTTCCCGCCGGAGGCCCCGTTTCCCCTACGCTGTTTCCCTCGCGCTCACCTGGCTTCGCCAGAAGTCGCGCGACGGAATCAGCTCCGGGGAAACGGGGCCTCCTTCGTTAACTCGCTACAGGGTTACTGGGCTAAATTAAGATGGCTACTGGCTTTGCCAGAAGTCGCGCCAAGGAAACAGCTCCGGGGGACGGGGCTTCCTTCGTTTAACGCCGCAGGGTTACTGGGCTGAATTCATTTTTTATAGGCACCGTTTATCAGTGTTGGGGGCTCCTTAATTGGGGCTTTCTTTTTTATCTCGCTACAATGGGCTTCAAGCGTTCTAGTGACTTGGAGTTTTGGTATGGCTGTTATTAATGTGCTGCCTTCGGATGGGAAGGTTATTGACGAGGGCCCAGTTGGTTGCTCTGCTGATGTTCACTGTGATGACTTTCGTCATCTCGATGTTGGACTGCCGCCCGAGATTCTTCGTCTTAAGGATGCCGGGTATTTGACGCAGGCTGTTGCTGCCTGCGATCGCCTTTTGGAGCAGAACCCCGAGCCTTCGCTGGCTGCTTGTGTTCGTGCCGAGCGGTATCGCATGCTCGAGACGCCGCTTCATTTTTCGGTGTCGCGCGATCAGGCTATTGCGATGATTCGCGAGGAGTGGCCAGAGTTTATCGAAGAGCAGTTTGATGACCTGATTAATCGTAAGCGTATTGACTGGCGCTTTATCGATGGCGAGCTGTTCGTTCTCGACAACTTCCTTGATTCTTTGCGCGTGTATCCCAAGGAGGTTCCGGGTCTGCGCCCCGATTCTACGGATGGTATGGCGCTGCGCAATCAGATGCTTAAGGAGATGGAATCGCAAGGCGGGCTGTCTCGCGCCATTACGCTCAAGGCATGCGTGTCTGTTCCTGGTGCTCTGGAGGGAGAGACTGTTCGCTCGTGGCTACCCGTTGCCGCCGCCTGTCGTCAACAGTCTCATATCGAGGTTCTCGATATGACGCCGGAGGGTGCTGTTGCCCCCGCGAATGCTTCGGCGCGTACCGCCTCGTGGTCTTCTTCGAGTGAGCGCTCATTCTCGGTGACCTATCGCTATCAAATTGATGCCGCTTATCGTGATGTCTATGGGGGTGCGCTTCCGGTGCATCCTTGCATGGACGTGCCACTGCCCGTGGACACCTCCGAGGACCGTCCGCACATTGCATTCACGCCGTATCTGCAGCAGCTGACGGCCCGTGTCATTGACGGGCTCGAGGATCCGCTCGATCGCGCCCGTGCTATCTATGATTACCTGACGCAGCATATCGACTATCGCTATCAGCCGCCGTACTTGCTTTTGGGATCTATTGCCGATGACTGCGCGCATTCGCTCCGCGGCGATTGCGGCGTTATGGCGCTCACGTTTATCACCATGTGCCGTATCGCGGGCGTGCCTGCCCGTTGGCAGAGCGGCCTGTATGTTACGCCCGATTCGGTGGGGTCGCACGACTGGGCAGAGTTCTATACGCCGCAGACCGGTTGGCTCAACGCCGACGTATCGTTTGGTTCCTCTGCGCGCAGAATGGGGGAGGAGTGGCGCCGTCGTCACTACTTCGGCAATCTCGACCCGTGGCGCCTGGTGGCCAACGATCGATTCCAGGCTGAGCTTGTGCCTGCTTTCGATGGTATGCGCGAGGATCCCTATGACAACCAGATGGGCGAAGCCTCGGTTAACGGACGCGGGTGCCGCCGGCGCGAGATGCTCCGCTCGGTCGAACTCATCGAAATGCTTGAAGTTCCATTTTCGGACTAATCAACAGAAAGCTGTGATAAACTAACTCACGCATTACGTGCCCGAGTGGCGGAATTGGCAGACGCAGTGGACTCAAAATCCAACGTGCGAGTTCGAGTCTCGCCTCGGGCACCATACATGCAAGTGAGCGTCCAAGGGGGTCAAGGCCCCCTTTTTCGTGCCGAACTCGCGTGAGCGCGCGGAGCGTTAAGCAAACAGGCCTGTGGCCTGTTTGTAGCGGAGCGTGGCGAGGGCGCCGTGCGCCCGAAGCCCGGGGCTTCGCGAAGCGAAGGCCCTTCGAGTCTCGCCTCGGGCACCATACATGCACCTGCGCTTCAAGGGGGTCAAGGCCCCTTTTTCGTGTACGTAATGTGATAACGCGCGGTACGTGTTATTATTCGCAAGGCGTTGTTCCCGCAATGCCCTAAAGAGGAACCCGAGGGTTCCCACCTTTTGGCGCCAATGAGCAGCTGACTGGTCATACAACTTAGATTCCCTTCCTCATATTGAGGATGTCTATGTGTACGACCTGGTTGCAAAGAAGCGCCGGGTTATTTTTTTATGAATGGAGGTAGGGAAAATAGCTAAGTCTGATGACACCCGCATCAACGACGAGATCACTGCATCTTCGTGCCGTTTGATTGGCGTCGATGGCTCTCAGCTCGGCCTGTTCGCCATCCGCGATGCCCAGCGCGTCGCTGACGATCAGGGTCTCGACCTGGTCGAGATCGCTCCCAACGCGGAGCCGCCGGTCTGCAAGGTCATGGACTACGGTAAGTTCAAGTACCAGCAGGCCATGAAGGCCAAGGCCGCTCGTAAGAACCAGTCCAAGGTCGAGGTCAAGGAAATGAAGTTCCGACCCAAGATTGACGTTGGCGATTACGAGACCAAGAAGGGCCATGTTCTGCGTTTCCTCAAGAAGGGCGCACGCGTTAAGATCACCATCATGTTCCGCGGCCGTGAGATGGCTCACCCGGAGCAGGGTCTTAACGTTCTCGAGCGTCTCGCCGAGGATCTCAAGCCTTACGCTACGGTCGAGTCCAAGCCTAAGATGGAAGGCCGTAACATGCTTATGCTGCTCGCCCCGATTAAGGGCGCCTTCGATGAGGATAAAGCGGCAAGCGATACCAAGTAACTAGTGTTCTGTAACCGATTAAGGAGTATTTCATGCCTAAGATGAAGTCCCACAGCGGCACCAAGAAGCGTTTCCGCAAGACTGGTACCGGCAAGCTTATGCGCGCCAAGGCTTTCAAGAGCCACATCCTGAGCAAGAAGTCCACCAAGCGTAAGCGTGGCTTCCGTCAGGAGACCGAGATCGCCGCTGCCGACCGCAAGGTCATCAAGTCGCGTCTCGCCTAAGTTCGCGTTCCCGTTTTTCGTTTTACCGTCTAGGAGTTGATAGAACATGGCACGTATTAAGCGCGCTGTTGCCGCCAAGAAGAAGCGCCGTACCGTTATGCACCGTGCGAAGGGTTACTACGGTGCCGCTTCGCGTACTTACAAGCATGCTAAAGAGCAGGTCCAGCACTCCCTGCAGTATCAGTATCGTGATCGCCGCAACAAGAAGCGCGAGATCCGTTCTCTCTGGATCACCCGTATCAACGCTGCTGCTCGCCTGAACGACATCTCTTACTCTCAGTTCATGCACGGCCTGAAGGTTGCCGGCATCGAGCTCGACCGTAAGGTCCTGGCTCAGATGGCTTACGAGGACATCGAGTCCTTCAACGAGCTGGCTGCCATTGCCAAGAAGGCCCTCGAGGCCTAATAGATTCTGTTGAATCGCTAGGGGAGTGTCGCACTGTGCGCGGCACTCCCTCTTTTTTTATCGAAAGCGCTGGTTTACATAGCTAAAAGCGCGGGTAGATAAGCACTTACAGGTGACCGATCTCTATATATCTCTTAACCGAAGGGTCATCATCTGATACGTGCGGTCTTGCTGCACTCGACTTTCTACTTCCTATATAGAAAGCCATAGATTGTGTAGGACTTGTGAAGAGTGGAATTGACGTCCCACACGGCTTCGCGGTCTGGCAATATATCTCCTTGCCGCGCGGCCCGGTGAGACCGGATCAGCCGCAAAGCGTGCACCTTGAGAACCGGATACTGCGAGGATGGACACATTCAGTGTCGCATCCGGGCAGACATCGAACCATTTGAAATGGTCTAACTTGGATTTGTTTTTCGCAAGGCCGCCGAGAGGCGGCCCCGAGAAATTCCTTTTCCTATACAGAACCATATGAATCGAACGGAACCGATCAGCGATGGACTGAGAGGACCGGACGGGCTCGAAGCCCAAATATTTTGGACGGAGAGTTCGATCCTGGCTCAGGATGAACGCTGGCGGCGCGCCTAACACATGCAAGTCGAACGGCACCCACCTCCGGGTGGAAGCGAGTGGCGAACGGCTGAGTAACACGTGGAGAACCTGCCCCCTCCCCCGGGATAGCCGCCCGAAAGGACGGGTAATACCGGATACCCCGGGGTGCCGCATGGCACCCCGGCTAAAGCCCCGACGGGAGGGGATGGCTCCGCGGCCCATCAGGTAGACGGCGGGGTGACGGCCCACCGTGCCGACAACGGGTAGCCGGGTTGAGAGACCGACCGGCCAGATTGGGACTGAGACACGGCCCAGACTCCTACGGGAGGCAGCAGTGGGGAATCTTGCGCAATGGGGGGAACCCTGACGCAGCGACGCCGCGTGCGGGACGGAGGCCTTCGGGTCGTAAACCGCTTTCAGCAGGGAAGAGTCAAGACTGTACCTGCAGAAGAAGCCCCGGCTAACTACGTGCCAGCAGCCGCGGTAATACGTAGGGGGCGAGCGTTATCCGGATTCATTGGGCGTAAAGCGCGCGTAGGCGGCCCGGCAGGCCGGGGGTCGAAGCGGGGGGCTCAACCCCCCGAAGCCCCCGGAACCTCCGCGGCTTGGGTCCGGTAGGGGAGGGTGGAACACCCGGTGTAGCGGTGGAATGCGCAGATATCGGGTGGAACACCGGTGGCGAAGGCGGCCCTCTGGGCCGAGACCGACGCTGAGGCGCGAAAGCTGGGGGAGCGAACAGGATTAGATACCCTGGTAGTCCCAGCCGTAAACGATGGACGCTAGGTGTGGGGGGACGATCCCCCCGTGCCGCAGCCAACGCATTAAGCGTCCCGCCTGGGGAGTACGGCCGCAAGGCTAAAACTCAAAGGAATTGACGGGGGCCCGCACAAGCAGCGGAGCATGTGGCTTAATTCGAAGCAACGCGAAGAACCTTACCAGGGCTTGACATATGGGTGAAGCGGGGGAGACCCCGTGGCCGAGAGGAGCCCATACAGGTGGTGCATGGCTGTCGTCAGCTCGTGTCGTGAGATGTTGGGTTAAGTCCCGCAACGAGCGCAACCCCCGCCGCGTGTTGCCATCGGGTGATGCCGGGAACCCACGCGGGACCGCCGCCGTCAAGGCGGAGGAGGGCGGGGACGACGTCAAGTCATCATGCCCCTTATGCCCTGGGCTGCACACGTGCTACAATGGCCGGTACAGAGGGATGCCACCCCGCGAGGGGGAGCGGATCCCGGAAAGCCGGCCCCAGTTCGGATTGGGGGCTGCAACCCGCCCCCATGAAGTCGGAGTTGCTAGTAATCGCGGATCAGCATGCCGCGGTGAATGCGTTCCCGGGCCTTGTACACACCGCCCGTCACACCACCCGAGTCGTCTGCACCCGAAGTCGCCGGCCCAACCGTCAAGGGGGGAGGCGCCGAAGGTGTGGAGGGTGAGGGGGGTGAAGTCGTAACAAGGTAGCCGTACCGGAAGGTGCGGCTGGATCACCTCCTTTCTAGGGAGATAAATCTTCTAGAGAGATCAACTTAACTCGAATAGAGGGCAGGAGCCCGTCCGGTAGATGTCCGCCAGGATATGTCCCCGCAGCACCCGGTCCCCGGGGTCGCACCCGCGTACCTTGAGAGCCGCATAGCGATAGGAGAGAGATGGAAGATCATTCTTCCAGACTCGATTCTTTTCTGCGATTAAATCAAGAATGATAGCAATCATTCATCCGATCCAAACAAGAAGAATTCACTTATAAATGAGTGAGGAGCATCTGATCGCGAGCACAGTCAAGGCTGTGCCGCGGTATGAGATACCCGAATTGCGACATACGAGCGCTATTCATGATATCGATTAATTTTTATTAGCGACACGTGGATATCCCGCGGGCCCGAGAGCGGTCCCGCAAGATACCACGGGCGCACGGCGGATGCCTTGGCACAGGGAGCCGATGAAGGACGCGGCAAGCTGCGATAATCCCCGGCGAGGAGCACACATCCTTCGACCCGGGGGTCTCCGAATGGGCGAACCCATCCACAGCAGTGTGGATATCCCCACCCCGAACACATAGGGGCGGGGAGGACAACCCGGGGAACTGAAACATCTAAGTACCCGGAGGAGAGGAAATCAATCTCGAGACTCCCCGAGTAGCGGCGAGCGAAAGGGGACCGATGGCCAAACCGTCGAGCGGGCGTACCCGGCAGGGGTTCCGCCGGCGGGGTTGCAGGGCCGCGCATCCGGGGGCTGCCGCCCCCGGGCGCAGGTCCGGCTGGGGAGCGGAACGGCATGGGAGGGCCGGCCGCAGCGGGTGACAGCCCCGTACGCGAACCCAGACCGGACGGCGCGACGCGGTCCCTGAGTAGGGCCGGGCACGTGAAACCCGGTCCGAACCTGGGTGGACCACCATCCAAGCCTGAGTACTACCCTGTGACCGATAGCGCACCAGTACCGTGAGGGAAAGGTGAAAAGCACCCCGGGAGGGGAGTGAAACAGTACCTGAAACCGTGCGCCCACGAGCAGTCGGAGCACCCTTGTGGTGTGACGGCGTGCCTTTTGTAGAATGAGCCAGCGAGTCGCTGGCGCGGGGCGAGGTTAACCGAAAGGGAGCCGTAGCGAAAGCGAGCCTTAACAGGGCGACTTGAGTCCCGCGCCGCGGACGCGAAGCCGGGTGAGCTATCCGTGGGCAGGCTGAAGCGGGGGTAAGACCCCGTGGAGGGCCGAACGCACGTCGGTTGAAAACGGCGGCGATGACCTGCGGATAGGGGTGAAAGGCCAATCAAACCCGGAGATATCTCGTTCTCCCCGAAATAGCTTTAGGGCTAGCGTCGCGCGTTCACCGCCGGAGGTAGAGCACCGGATGGACGAGGGGGCTTCGCCGCCTACCGAATCCAACCGAACTCCGAATGCCGGCGGCCCAGAGCGCGGCAGTCAGAGCATGTGGGCTAAGCTGTGTGCTCGAGAGGGAAACAGCCCGGACCGCCCGCTAAGGTCCCCAAGTTCCAGCCGAGTGGCAAAGGATGTGCGTCCGCCCAGACAACCAGGATGTTGGCTTAGAAGCAGCCATGCATTCAAAGAGTGCGTAACAGCTCACTGGTCGAGTGGACATGCGCCGACAATACACGGGGCTAAGCTGGACACCGAAGCGGCGGGATTTTATCTATATAGAATCGGTAGGGGAGCTTCCCATGGGCGGGGAAGCCGCCGGGCGACCGGCGGTGGAGCGCATGGGAGTGAGAATGCTGGCATGAGTAGCGAGAGACGAGAGAGTAACTCGTCCGCCGTGAACCCGAGGTTTCCTGGGCAAGGCTAATCCTCCCAGGGTCAGTCGGGGGCTAAGGCGAGGCCGGGAGGCGTAGCCGACGCGCAGCAGGCAGACATTCCTGCACCGCGCACGCGGCGCTACGACCGACGGGGCGACGGATGGGGGTGGCTCGGCGGGGTTCTGGACGTCCCCGTGATGGAGCGCGGCCCGCGGACCAGGGAAATCCGGTCCGCACGAGGGCGAGGCTCCGGACGAAGCGATTGAGCGAAGCGAGTGAGCCCGAGGTCCCTAGAAAAACCCCTAGGCAGGCGCGTGCGCGCCCGTACCGCAAACCGACACAGGTGGGTGGGTAGAACATACCGAGGCGATCGGGTCAACCATGGTCAAGGAACTCGGCACAATGGCCCCGTAACTTCGGGAGAAGGGGTGCCCGCGCGTACGTGAACGGACTTGCTCCGGGAGCGGAGGCGGGCCGCAGTGGAGAGGCCCAAGCGACTGTTTACCAAAAACACAGGACTCTGCAGAAGCCGCAAGGCGACGTATAGGGTCTGACGCCTGCCCGGTGCCGGAAGGTCACGCGGAGGAGTTAGCGCATCGCGCGAAGCCCCGAAGCCAAGCCCCGGTAAACGGCGGCCGTAACTATAACGGTCCTAAGGTAGCGAAATTCCTTGTCGGGTAAGTTCCGACCTGCACGAAAGGCGCAACGACTTGGGCGCTGTCTCGACCATGGACCCGGTGAAATTGCACTGGTCGTGAAGATGCGACTTACCCGCGGAAGGACGGAGAGACCCCGTGAACCTTCACTGCAGCTTGGCATTGGCCGCTGGTCCCGCGTGTAGAGGATAGGCAGGAGGCATCGATCCGGAGGCGCCAGCCCCCGGGGAGCCGCCCTTGGAATACTGCCCTCGCGCGACCGGCGTCCTAACCCGAGGCCGTCAACCGGCTCGGGGACCGTGCCAGGCGGGCAGTTTGACTGGGGCGGTCGCCTCCTAAAGGGTAACGGAGGCGCGCGAAGGTCCGCTCGGGACGGTCGGCAACCGTCCTTTTGAATGCAAGAGTACAAGCGGGCTTGACTGCGAGGCCCACAAGCCGAGCAGGTGCGAAAGCAGGCTCTAGTGATCCGGCGGCCCCGAGTGGGTGGGCCGTCGCTCAACGGATAAAAGGTACTCCGGGGATAACAGGCTGATCTTGCCCAAGAGTCCACATCGACGGCAAGGTTTGGCACCTCGATGTCGGCTCATCGCATCCTGGGGCTGAAGTAGGTCCCAAGGGTTGGGCTGTTCGCCCATTAAAGCGGTACGCGAGCTGGGTTCAGAACGTCGTGAGACAGTTCGGTCCCTATCCTCCGTGGGCGCAGGAGAATCGATGGAGGCTGCCCCCAGTACGAGAGGACCGGGGTGGACGCACCTCCGGTGAACCGGTTGTCGACCAACGGCACGGCCGGGTAGCCGCGTGCGGCGCGGATAACCGCTGAAGGCATCTAAGCGGGAAGCCGTTCCAGGGATTAGTTCTCCTTCCGGTAAGGGCCCAGGTAGACTACCTGGTCGATAGACGGCAGGTGCAAGGCTGGCGACAGCCTCAGCCGAGCCGCACTAATCGCCCGAGCTCTTCCGGAACCGCACCTCGCGGCCCGCGGGACTTCGCGCTCATGCGCGGTCCGGGCACGAGGATGCCCCCGAGTCACCTCCCCTATGCGCCATGCGGCCCCCAGGGCACGTAGATGTTAGACCCAGGACACCGTAAACGGTGGGCGCCGCCCACCGGTCAGCGGCCAGAGCATGGGGGGCACGCCCGGTCCCGTTCCGAACCCGGAAGCTAAGCCCCATCGCGCCGAGAGTACTGCGGGGCCAGCCCGTGGGAGGCCAGGGCGCCGCTGACCGGTGGACGGCACCGAGCCGTCGGATGACTTGAAGAAGGGGGAGGCCTAGCGGCCTCCCCCTTTTTTGCGTTTACGGGCAACATTCCTTATGCAATTAAATCAATTTAATCATCCATCGCTGAATATAGACGTTCACCGTTCTTTGGTCGGTTCTCTGTTCTCAATGGACTAATATTTGCTTTAGCGCACTGCTGCGCTTGTCCTGTTTTACACGGGTCGTTTTATTGATTGTGAAGGAAGGACTCACATGGCAGATGTTCATGAGCTGCTTGATACTTGGATTGCCAATGTCAAGGACGAGGAGCTCCTCGCTGAGCTTAACACGATGAAGGAGCAGGGTGATGAGGACGCCATCACCGATGCTTTCTTCCAAGATCTCGCCTTCGGTACTGCCGGCCTTCGCGGCACTATCGGTGCGGGCACTAACCGTATGAATATCTATACGGTCGGTCGTGCGACCCAGGGATTCGCTGACTACCTCAATGCGACCTTCGAGCATCCAACGGTTGCCATCGCTCGCGATAGCCGCAATAAAGGTGAGCTGTTCGTTAAGACGACGGCTGCCATTCTTGCAGCAAACGGCGTGACTGCCCTCGTTTATCCCAAGATTTCTCCTGTGCCGACGCTCTCCTGGGCCGTCCGTGATCTTAAGTGCTCCGGTGGCATTTGCATGACCGCTAGTCATAACCCGGCACCGTATAACGGCTATAAGGCCTATGGCCCCGACGGCTGCCAGATCACCAGCGAGGCCGCCGATGCAATTTCTAAGGCTATCGCCGAGACCGATACGTTCACCGGTGTGAAGTCCATGGACTTCGATGAGGCTCTTGAGCAGGGCCTGGTCAAATGGATCGATGACTCGTGCCTCGAGCGTTATTACGACGCCGTTCTCGCTCGCGGCGTTACGAATCTTTCTGCCGAGGAAATTGCCGGCGCGCCGCTCAAGCTTGTCTATACGCCGCTGAATGGTACCGGCCTCATTCCCGTTACCACGGTGCTCGAGCGCGCTGGCATCACCGATGTCACGGTTGTTCCCGAGCAGAAGGAGCCTAACGGCGATTTCCCGACCTGCCCGTATCCTAACCCCGAGATCCGTCAGGCCATGCAGAAGGGCATCGATCTCTGCGAGCAGGTTCACCCTGATTTGCTGCTTGCAACCGATCCCGACGCCGATCGTGTTGGCGTTGCCGTTAAAAATGGCGATGACTATCTGCTGCTGACCGGTAACGAGATGGGCGTCCTACTGCTCGACTATATTTGCAAGACCCGTGCCGCCCGCGGCGAGGACCTCACTAAGAAGGTTGCCGTTACTACTATCGTTTCTTCCGCAATGGTTGACGCTCTGGCCGACGAGTACGGTTTTGAGCTCCGCCGCTGCCTGACGGGCTTCAAGTACATCGGCGACATCATTACCTCGCTTTCCGATGCTGGCGAGGTCGATCGCTTTATCTTTGGTTTCGAGGAGAGCTACGGCTATCTGGCTGGCGACCACGTGCGCGACAAGGACGCCGTGAGCACTTCGCTGCTGATTTGCCAGATGGCGCAGTATTACAAGCTCCAGGGTAAGAACCTCGCCGATGCGATGCACGAGCTGTACGAGAAGTATGGCTACTACCACAACAAGACGATTTCGCTGAGCTATCCGGGTGCTGAGGGTGCGGCAAAGATGGCCGGCATCATGTCCGGTCTGCGCGAGAACCCGCCTGCGGAGCTTGCTGGGTCCAAGATTGAGGCCGTCGTGGACTACAACACCTGCGTGAACGGCCTGCCGAAGGCTAACGTCATTGAGTTCGATCTTGAGGGCGGCAACAAGGGTATTGTTCGTCCTTCCGGCACCGAGCCCAAGATTAAACTGTACATCTTCGCCAAGGGCGCGGATGCCGCCGAGGCTGATGCAGCACTTGACGCGATCGAGGAATCCGGTCGCAAGCTGTTGGCCTAAGGCTTTGAAAGCCTATTTCTATAGATAGACGGAGGAGGGGATCTCGGAAACGAGGTCCCCTCTTTATTACCGGTAAATACAGCTGAGAATTCCGAATTGTGTAGGAAATGTGTACGCCCAGATTCCCGCCCCCGGCGCCCCTCCGGTCTGGCAATATATCTCCTTGCCGCGCGGCCCGGTCGGACCGGATCAGCCGCCAGGCGTGCACCTTGAGAACCGGATACTGCGAGGATGGACACATTCAGTGTCGCATCC
>URTP01000014.1 GCA_900550835.1 uncultured Collinsella sp.
GCCTCGGCCTCGGCGCGTGTGTCGTAGCGGTTTTTGCGCTCGCACGATTTGTAGCGCCAGGCCTCGTCGCGCTCGGCGTCCAGGGCGTCGCGGCGTTCGTCCTCGCGCGCAAACAGGTCGCTCATATCGCCGCCGGTGGCAGCGCCCAAAAACTCACTTTTGGCCTTTGACCAGGCGGCTCGCTTTTTGCTTCCCATCTGCTTCGCGCCCCTCTCCAAACGCTGGTATCATTGCTCAATCACAGTGATACCAATAAACGTGAGGCCGCCGCGTGATGATCAGAAAAACCCTCGAGACCGACATTCCCGCCGTCATGGCTATTTATGATGCCGCCCGCGCCTTTATGCGCGCGCATGGTAACGCCACGCAGTGGCCCGAGGGCACGCCTTCGGCCGAGCAACTTGCTGCCGATATTGCCGTCGGTGGCAGCTATGTGTTCGAAGTCGATGGTCGCGTGGTGGCGACGTTTGCGTTTTTACCGGGCCCGGACGAGTGCTATGACGTCATCGAGGACGGTCAGTGGCACAGCGACACTCCGTATGCCGTGCTGCACCGCGTGGCGTCCGACGGCACCGTGCACGGTATCGCGGCCGCGATGTTTGCCTTTGCCAAGGAACGTATCGACCATCTGCGTATCGACACACACCAAGACAACCTGCCTATGCAGGGCGCCATCGCCAAGGCCGGGTTTAAGCGCGCCGGCATCGTGCATGTGTCGGACGGCACGCCGCGTGTTGCGTTTGATTGGCTGCGCGAGGCGTAAGCGCCCAGGCGCATGCCAACACTCCATCTAAATGAAAATGGCCCCGAGTGGGGCCATTTTTGGTAAAACGCGTCGTTGTGGGACTCGCATTGTTACCGCCTCAGATGAGACCGGGCGGGCAAAAGGGGAGGTGCCGGCTTTCGCAAGGCGCGAACCTACGAAAATCGCCGCGCGGCAACGCGGGGCGATGAGCTTGGTCGGGGGATAGGGCCCGCTTCGCCCGCCGGCCCGTACATTGTATCATCCAGTGTGGAACGAGGATGCCCGTTGCCGCGTGCGATGGGCTTGCAATAAGAGGAGGGCCATGTCGAAGCAAGCGGTCGTTGGAATCTTGGCGCATGTCGATGCCGGCAAGACCACGTTGGCCGAGGCCATGCTGTTTAACGCGGGCCGCATTCGCAAGCGCGGCCGCGTGGACGATGGCGATTCGCATCTGGACACGAACACGATCGAGCGCGAGCGTGGCATCACGATTTTCTCGTCGCAGGCCGTGCTCGATCACGGAGATACCCACGTTATGCTTGTGGACGCCCCCGGTCACGTGGATTTTTCTGCCGAGGCGGAGCGCACATTGCGGGCGCTCGACTACGCTATTTTGGTTGTGGGTGCCAACGATGGCGTGCAGGGGCACACCGAAACTCTGTGGCGCCTGCTTGCGCGCTATGACATCCCGACGTTCATCTATATCAACAAAATCGATTTGGAGCATCCCGGCCGCGATGTTTTGCTGGCACAGTTTGTGCAGCGTCTTTCCGAGGGCTGCCTGGATGCCAGCGAACTGTTGGCAGGCGATGCCGCTTGGGAGGACGCTGCCGCGTTGGACGAGGCGGCGCTCGAGGAGTTTCTAGAAGCGGGTGAGCTTTCCGTCGCGACGCTGTCGCGCATGGTTGCCGAGCGCAAGCTCTTTCCCTGTTTTGCTGGGTCGGCGCTCAAGGACCAAGGCGTGGACGAGCTGCTGGATGGCATATGCGCGCTGATGCGCGAACAGGCATGGCGCCCGGAGTTTGCCGCCCGTGTCTACCGCGTGAGCCGCGGGGATCGCGGTGAGCGCTTGGCTTGGGTTAAAGTGACCGGCGGCACGCTGCATGCCAAGCAGATGATTGACGGTCGTTCCGGTGTCGAGGCATGGGATCAGAAGGTCGATCAGGTACGCATCTATAACGGCGAGAAGTATGAGCTTGCGCAAGAAGTTGCTGCTGGCGTTATTTGTGCTGTGACGGGTCTTGCGCACGTTCGCCCAGGGGACGCCCTGGGCGCGGAGCCCGCGGGCGATGTACCCGTCGTTGCGCCAGTCCTCACCTATACGGTGCTTCCGGGCGAACACGATGTCCATGCGGTGTTCAAAGCACTGACTGAGTTGGCGGACGAGGACCCCATGCTCGGCGTAAGCTGGAATACGCATCTTGAGCAGATCCATTTGCAGTTGATGGGCGCCGTGCAACTCGAGGTCGTGCAGCGGGTGTTGGCCGATCGCTTCGGTCTTACGGTTGGGTTTGAGCCCGGCGGCATTCTCTATAAGGAGACTATCTCGCAGCCGGTCGAGGGCGTGGGCCACTTTGAGCCGCTCCGTCATTACGCTGAGGTACACCTGCGCCTGGAGCCGCTGCCGGCGGGCTCGGGTGTGCAATTTGGTACCGTTGCCTCGACCGACGAGCTCGATCTGAACTGGCAGCGCCTGGCGCTCACCAACGCCATGGAGCGCGATCACTTGGGTGTGCTGGCCGGTTCGCCCATCACCGATGTGCGTATTACGCTCACGGGCGGCCGCGCGCATGCCAAACACACCGAGGGCGGTGATTTTCGTCAGGCAACGTACCGCGCGATTCGCCAGGGGCTCATGCAAGCGCGTGAGGCCGGCGCAGCCGTGCTGCTGGAGCCGTGGTATCGCTTTGAGCTCGAGGTGCCGGGGGAGTGCGTGGGCCGGGCGCTCTCGGATGCCACGCGCATGGGTGCCGAGTACGAGCCGCCGACGATGGCGGGAGACCGGGCGAAGCTTGTGGGTCGCGTGCCGGCATCCGAGGTGCAGGATTATGCGCTGGAGGTGGCTGCCTATACGAGTGGTCGTGGGCATCTGTACCTGGAGTTCGCCGGCTATGCGGCCTGCCATGATGCCGAGCGCGTCATCGAGACGGCCGCCTATGAGCCCGAGGCCGATCTGCCCAACACGCCCGATTCGGTCTTTTGCTCTCACGGCGCCGGTTACACGGTCAAATGGTACGACGTACCCGCCGCGGCGCACGTAAAGATCGATTCCGCCACCTTCCGCCCCTGGCGAGCAGCAGATGCCGAGTTTTTCGGCCACATGTGACAAAGGGACAGCCCCTTTGTCACATGATATTGGTATAACTCGGTATAAGTTGGTATAACTATTACCAGCCTTTGCCAATTCGAGGAGGCCGACATGAATCCAAATCCCTTTAAGCCAACGGCTGGTAAGCGACCTCCGGTACTCATCGGTCGCGAGTCGGTCATCGAAGATTTCGAGGAAGGGCTCGATAACGGTGCCGGAGCGCCGGGCAGGCTCATGCTCATTACGGGAAACCGCGGCTGTGGCAAAACGGTTCTCCTGCGGGAGCTGCAGCGTCTTGCCAATGAGCGCGGATGGGCGGTTGTCTCCGATTCCGCTTCGCTTGGCTTATGCTATCGCTTGGCCGACGCGCTTCGCTCGAATAAGCCCGTTGTGACGTCAATGGAGTTCGGTCCGTCGTTTGGCCGGATGTCGGTCGAGGCGGCGCGAGCAAAGGGCGAGACGTTGCGAGGGCTGGTCAACGAGCGCCTCAAGGGGCTCGGGCCGGGAAAGGGCTTACTGTTTGCGATTGACGAGGCGCAATCGGCATCTATCGAGGAACTGGCGGCTCTTGCCGTTCTCTATCAGCGGGTGCTCGGAGATCAGGATGCCACGGGCTTACCCGATAGCGACCAGCGGGGTCTTGCGCTGGTGTTCGCCGGCTTACCCAGTATGGTTGACGATCTGCTCGAAGAGCCGAGTGTGACGTTTTTGCGGCGTGCCCAGCAGCGTACGCTGGGGGCGATATCCTTGCCCAAGGTGCGCGATTCGTATATCCAGACGATCAAAGACGCTGGTCTTTACGCTGACGCGGAGACAGCGGACCTTGCGGCACACAAGAGCATGGGGCATCCCTATATGGTTCAGCTGGTGGGCTATTACATGTGGCGATCTGCTGTCCGGCGTGGCTCGCAGGTCATCGAAAGGCGCGATGTCGAGGATGGCCATGTGGATGCCGTTTCCGAGTTCTATGAGGCAGTCGACGCGCCTCTGTATTACGGGCTGCGTAGCCCGCAGCGCCTCTTTATCGAGGCCATGGCGGTTGACGAGGGTAAACCGACGCGCATGGCGGATATCATTGAGCGCTGCGACCGCACCCAGAGCTGGGCGAGTAAATATCGCGCAAGCCTGATTCGCGAGCGCGTCATCGAGGCCGCCGGATACGGCCTCGTCCGGTTTAGCGTGCCCATGCTGGGCGAGTACATTCGCGACCGCATTTTATGGCACGAGTGATGTGACAAAGGGATAGTCCCTTTGTCACATCGATAATTGAGAGGCTGAAACATGGTGATTCATACTGAGCGCTTGGCGCTTCGTCCGTGGCGCGAGGCGGATGCAGCGAGCCTGTTTACGTACGCGAGCGACCCGGACGTGGGGCCGGCTGCGGGCTGGCCACCCCATCGAAGCATTGAGGAAAGCAGAGAGATCATTCGGACGGTCTTTACGGCGTCCCATACCTTTGCCATTTGTTTGGCTGCGACAGACGAGCCCGTGGGCAGCATTGGACTCATGCCGCCTCGCTGCGAGTCAAACCGTCGAGATGACGGTCTCGAACTCGAAGTGGGCTATTGGATCGCCAAGCCGTTCTGGGGTCGGGGCTTCGCCCCGGAAGCCGTGCGGGCCATGCAGCACTATGCATTTGAAACGCTTGGCTGCAAGGCGCTTTGGTGCGGATACTATGAGGGCAATAACAAGTCGTTACGCGTCCAGCAAAAATGTGGCTTTTCGCCGCATCATGTCGAGCACGACGTGCCCTGCGAGCTTATGGGCGATGTACGTACCGAGTGCTTTACGTATTTGACCTGCGAAGACTGGCGTAGACAGACAATGTGACAAAGGGACAGTCCTCTTGTCATATTCGATCAACTGGAAGGGGAGTGATGACGGTGTCGCAACAACCAAGTGCTATCGAGGTGCGTGGCGCGCGCGTCCATAACCTCAAGGACATCGATATCGATATTCCGCTGGGGAGGCTCGTGGGCATTGCCGGCGTGTCGGGCTCGGGCAAGAGCTCGCTGGCGCTGGGAGTTCTTTATGCCGAGGGCTCGCGCCGTTACCTGGAGGCGCTCAGCACCTATACTCGACGTCGCCTGACGCAGGCCGAGCACGCCCAGGTGGACGAGGTATTGCACGTACCGGCGGCACTCGCGTTGCATCAGCGTCCCAGTGTGCCAGGCGTGCGCTCGACCTTTGGTACCATGACCGAGCTCAACAACAGTCTGCGTTTGCTCTTTAGCCGCTGTGCCCATCACGTGTGCCCACATTGCGGGGCGCGTGTGGAGCCGAGCCTTAACGTGGCTGCGGGCCTGTCGCTCACGTGCCCCGCATGCGGCCGCGAGTTCTACGCGCCGAGTGCCGAGGACCTTGCCTTTAACAGCGGCGGTGCGTGCCCTACCTGCGGCGGCACCGGTGTCATGCGCGAGGTGGACGAAGCGAGCCTGGTGCCCGACGAGTCAAAGACCATCAACGAAGGCGCGGTGCTTCCCTGGGGTACGCTCATGTGGGATCTGATGAAGCAGGTAGCCGGCGAGATGGGCGTGCGCACCGACGTGCCGTTTAACCAGCTCACGCCTCAAGAGCGCGACATCGTGTTCCACGGTCCGGCGGTTAAAAAGCACATTCTCTACGTTCCCAAAAACGGCGAGGGCGCCACGCCGCTCGATTTTACCTATTACAACGCTGTCTATACCGTCGAGAATGCGCTCGCCAAGGTTAAGGACGACAAGGGCCTCAAGCGCGTGGCGCGCTTTTTGCGCGAGGGGCCATGCCGTGACTGTGGCGGCACGCGTCTCTCCGAGGCCGCACGCCATCCCCAGGTGCGCGGTATCAATCTGGCGCAGGCCGCGGCTATGACGCTGGGTGAGGCGATTGAGTGGGTGCGCGGGGTGCCCGCATCCTTGCCGGCCGAGATGCAGCCCATGGCGACGGATATCTGCGATTCGTTTTTGAGCACGGCCCGTCGACTGGTCGATCTGGGCCTCGATTACCTTTCACTCGACCGCGCCGGTGCCACGCTCTCCACGGGCGAGCGTCAGCGCGTGCAGCTCGCCCGCGTGGTGCGTAACCGATCGACGGGCGTGCTCTATGTGCTGGACGAGCCCTCGATTGGCTTGCATCCTGCCAATGTCGACGGCCTGGTAGGCGTGATGCGCGATTTGGTGGATGACGGCAACACCGTGGTCGTTGTCGACCACGACACGCGCGTACTGGCGGAAGCCGACTATCTGGTCGAGATGGGCCCCGTTGCCGGAGCAGGCGGCGGCAATGTGATCGCCGCCGGTACGGTGGATGAGGTCGAGCAATCGCAGGACAGCCGCATCGCCCCGTTTTTGCGCTCGGAGCCCAAGCGCTTGCGTCCGCAGGTGCCTGACGACGAAATGTTTGACCGGGGCCATATCCGCATGGCGACCGATGCCATCCATACCGTCAAACCGCTCGAAGTCGATATACCGCGCGGTCGCCTTGTCGCGGTGACGGGCGTTTCGGGTTCGGGTAAGACGACGTTGGTGCTCGAGACACTCATCCCGGCACTTAAGGCGCAGGCAGCCAGCGAGCGCCTGCCAAAACACGTGCGTTGGGTCGATGCCGAGGGCATTGCACGTGCCAACCTGATAGACGCCACGCCCATCGGTGCCAACGTGCGTTCGACGGTAGCGACTTATGCCGACATCCATGATGAACTGCGTCGCGCCTTCGCCCGTACGCCCGAGGCCAAGGCAGCCGGCTACAAGGCAGGCGCCTTTAGCTACAACACCGGCGCCTTGCGCTGCCCTACGTGCGATGGCACGGGTTCGATATCGCTCGACGTGCAGTTTTTGCCCGACGTCGAGATCGTCTGCCCGGCATGTCGCGGCTCACGTTATGCAGACGCGGCTTCGCATATCCATCGCGAGGGCAAGGACGGGAGCTTACTGACGTTGCCGCAGCTCATGGACATGAGTGTGGACGAGGCCCTCGACGCCACGCTGGGACTCAAAAAGGTACAGGCGCGCTTGCAGACCTTGCACGACCTGGGCTTGGGTTATCTCACGCTCGGTGAGCCCACGCCGGCGCTTTCGGGCGGCGAGGCGCAGCGTCTTAAGCTTGCGAGCGAGATGGGCCGCGTGCAGGACGATGCCGTATTCGTATTTGACGAGCCCACGATCGGCCTGCATCCGCTCGATGTTCAGGTGTTGCTGAGTGTGTTTGACGGCCTCGTCGCCAAGGGCGCCACAGTTGTCGTGATCGAACACGACCTCGACCTTGTCCGCAACGCCGACTATGTGATCGACATGGGCCCGGGCGGCGGTGACGCGGGCGGGCAAATCGTCTGCGCCGGCACGCCGGGCGACATCGTGGCCTGCCCCGCAAGCATCACCGGCCGCTACCTATAACCGAATGTGACAAAGGGACAGTTCCTTTGTCACATTCCCGGAAAGCCTGTTTGGCGCAGGGCCTCGTAGAGGACGATGGCGGCGCTGTTAGAGAGGTTGAGAGCGCTGATGCGGTAGTCGTCCGGGTCGACGAAGTTGCCGCAGATATCCTGTCGAAGGATGGCTTCGTGGCTGTCCTCGGTATGCCCGAGCGACTCCTCGTGGGCCTCCCAGGCGTCGGCGTTTTCGAGCGAGTCGCAATCGCGCAACATGGGGATGCGCTCGCAGCGCTCGGGCGCCGCGGCAAGCAGTGGCTCGGGAATCCCCGAGCTCTCGCTGCCAAAGACCAAAAAGTCACCGTCGCGGTAGGTACTTTGCGCATAGGTGCGGCGCGCCTTTTTGGTCAGCAGATGCAGGCGTTCGTCGGCGGGGGAGAGGCCGTTGCGCGCAAGGAAATCCTCCCAGCCGGCATAGGTCGTCACGTCCAAATTTTGCCAGTAGCCCAGGCCGGCGCGACGCACCGTCTTGTCGTCGAGCGAAAACCCCAGCGGCTCCACCAGATGCAGGCGGGCGCCGGTAACCACGCAGGTGCGGCCGATATTGCCCGTATTGGCCGGAATCTCGGGCGCATACAGCACAATGTTGAACATGAATCTCCTTGGCTCAGAACGAAAAACCACCACGAAGGGCACCTTCGTGGTGGTTTGGCGGTTACGTAGGCGGAAAAATGCCCGCTTGGATAAATCTAGGCGCGGTGCCAGTCGGTCAGGCAGGCATCGAGGGAGGCGATGAGCGCATCCTTGTCCATGTGACGGCCGATGATGCACAGGCTCGTCATGCGGTCGCCCGTCTCGTCGTCCCAAATCTGCATGATCTCGGGGTTCTCGTCGATGATCTTCTGCTTCTCGCCCTCGGGCGCGGAGTCAACGAACAGACCGTTCTCCATCAGGCGCATTTGGTGGCCGGCCTGCTCGAACATGTAGCACATGTCCGGATCGCCGGTCTGCCACAGCGGACCCTTGACGCGGATGACCTCGTCGGGCCACTCCTGCTCAACAAAATCGGTGAACTTCTGCAGGTCAAACGGCTTGCGGCGCGAGTACACAAAGGTCTCGATGTCGTACTCGAGCACCTCGGGGTCGTCGTGCTCCTCGGGATGCTCCATGGCCTCGATCCAGGCGGCGGAGTTGTAGGCGCGCATAAAGTCGAAGCGGTCGGTGTCGAGCAGCTCCTCCATGGGGACCTCGCCGTTTTGGGCCTCGACAATCACGGCGTCCTTCTGCAGGCTGCGCACGATAGCCTTGAGCTCGGCGATCTGCTCAGGGCTCACGGTATCGGTCTTGTTGAGGATCAGCGTGGAGCAGAACTCGATCTGCTGGATGAGCAGGCTCTCGATGTCGTCCTCGTCGATATCCTCGGCCAACAGGTCGCGGCCGCCGTTGAACTCGTCGTACATGCGGGCGCAATCGACCACAGCCACGATGTTGTCGAGTGCAAGCTTGGGCTGGCCGCCCACCTTGGCCTCGTCGCAGAAGCTCGAGATGGTGTAGGCGATGGGGATAGGCTCGCAGATACCCGAGGCCTCGATGATGATGTAGTCGAACTTGCCCGAATCGGCGATGCCCTGCAGCTGGTTGGCAAGGTCGTCCGAAAGCGTGCAGCAGATGCAGCCGTTGGTGAGCGGGATGAGGTCGTCGGTCTCGGAAAGGCCGCCGTCGGCGATGAGGCTGGCGTCGACGTTGATCTCGCCGATATCGTTGACGATCACGGCGGCGCGGATGCCGCCGTCGTTAGCGAGGATGTGGTTGAGCAGTGTGGTCTTGCCGGCACCGAGGTATCCGGTAAGCATGATGATCTTCACGGGTTTGTTGGGCATGTGCCCTCCTTTGTTAGACATGGCTTACAGTTGAATCTTATGCCAAACGCCTGCTCTTATACCCACGCGCCGGCAAATAACACAGGCTACTCCCAGGCTCCCCATACATCGGGGCAATAACCGACGGTGGCCTTTTTGCCGTTGCGCACGATGGGCTCGGCTAGAACCTGCTGGTTCTCGAGCAACTTGTCGAAGCGCTGGCTAGGGGTGAGGTGCTGGATGAGCGCGAGCGTCTCCTCGTCCTTGGCCTTGGGGTTGAGCAGCTTGTCGATGCCGCCGACCGCCTGCATCACGCTCGTGAGCTCGCCTTTGCTCATCTCCTTTTCCTTAAGGTCGATAAACTGCACCTTGATGCGGCGCTCCTTAAAATAGCGCTGCGCCTTCTTGGTATCGAAGGACTTTTTGGTACCGAAGATCTGCACGTTCATTGTTTGGTTCCGCCGTTCTACCTGATGAAGTTGGTCCTAGCGCGATCGGCCTGGGGCGCTTCGATGCCGGCGGACTTTCCCGCCTCGATGCAACGCAGCAGCCAGGCCATGTTTTTGCCGATGTTTCGCATGGTGGCAAGGCCTTCGGCGTCCTGGGCGGCCTCGCCCGGCATGGCGCCAAAGACGTTGTTCCAGTAGGTGGATGCCACCACGGGCATCTGGTTGATGGTGAAGTACTTGTTGAGCACATCGAAGGTGGTCGACGTGCCACCGCGACGGGCAACGGCGACAGCGGCGCCCGGCTTGTGCGCAAAGGCCTTGCTGCCTGCATAGAATGCGCGGTCGAGTGCCGAGAGGATGCGTCCGCTGGGATGTGCGTAGTAGACGGGCGAGCCAAAGACAAAGCCGTCTGCCTGCTCGGCAGCGGCAATCAGCTCGTTGACCACATCGTCGTCAAAGGTGCAACGGCAATCGAGCTTGCCGCACTGGCCGCAACCAATGCAATCGCGAATGGGCTTGGCGCCCAGTTGAAACATCTCGGCCTCGATGCCTTCGGCGTTAAGCTGCTCGGCGACCTCGGCGAGTGCGCGGGCCGTGTTGCCGTTTGCCTTGGGGCTGCCATTGACCAAAAGAACCTTCATCACAAACTCCCTCTGCTGTTGGTGACTTCTGCAGAGGATTATCGCACGATGGGGGAGGCGGTGCGGGCGTGGTGCTAATCCAGTTTGGTACCTGGCACCTGCACGGCTTTCCCGAGCAACACTTTGAGCTCGTTCAAAATGGAAACGGGCTGTCGGTCGACGGTATCCAGATGAAGCGTGGCCACGCGAAGGGGCGGCTGATATTCAAACGAGCCAAAGAGCACGGGAGAGCCCAGGAACCGCTCGATTTCCTTTGCGATCGCGTCGGTCTCTTCGGGATCGAATTCGTCGAAAAGCGCCACGAACATCGGTCCGGTCGAGCGGAACAGACGACCCTTGCCGCGCGAACAATCCATGAGGCAGGCGGCGCTCTCCGCCAAAACGCGGTCGCCTGCATCAAAGCCAAAGCGGGCATTGACCTGAGCGATATCGTCGATTTTAATGGCGACCAAGCCCGCCTTGCGCGCGACGCGACGCATTTCGCCAATGGCGTTGACCAGGGCGTGGATGTCGCCCAGGCCGGTCACGGAATCGGTCGTATCTGCCAAGCTGCGGTTGATAATCATGCCCACGTACATGTTGGGCTCGGTATCGGTGCCGTCCAAGCGGTAGCCCGTGCAGTCGCAAAGCACGTATGCTTCGGTGGCATCCATCACGCGATACTGCATGTAGTGGAAGTGCCACGTACCGTTTATCACCATGTCGAGCTCGGCGCGTACGTTGTCGCGGTCCTCGGGGTGAACGCGGGCAAGCCACAAGTCGAGTGAGTTGTAGGGATGCTGGGAGGGCAGGTCAAAATCGCGTACGGCATTAACCGACCATTGTGATTCGCCCGTATCGAGATTGAGGATAAACGGATAGCGCGTCTCGGAGCTCATAGAGATCGCTTGGAATACGCGGTCGTTGCACGGAAGCTGCTCGGCAATTGGGTGTGGCGGCGCGTCATTGTCTTTCGGTTGCTGCACACGATGCATAAGCTTATAGCGATACATCTTGCGATCGGCATCCATCGTCATCTGGCGACGCGTGTCGCCGGCAAGTGGATTGACGCGCGAGCAGCCAAAGCTAAAGCTAGCGATCATGGGCGCCTTGCCACCTGAGCTCGCCTCGATCAGCCCGGCACGTACCTGCTCCAAGCGCTGCTCGAGTTCAGTCTCGTTTGCAGAGAGCGAGATAAGCACAAACTCGTCTCCACCGATACGAAACAGCATCTCATCGTGCTCCATGGTTTCGGAGAGCGTGCGACAGATGCTCAGAATATAGCGATTGCCTTCGGCGTGGCCAAACCTATCATTGCAATGCTTGAGATGGTCGATGTCAATATAGGCGCAGGTGAAGGGGTCGCCTTTGCGCCAGAGCTGCTCGACGTGACGGTCGAGTCCGCCACGGTTGTCCAAGTTGGTGAGCGGATCGATATAGGCGTTGCACTCAAGCAGCTGGCGCTCTTGTTGCAGGATGGCATGCGTCTTTTGCAGTTGCTCACCAACGGCGCGTAGCTCAGCAGGCAGCACGGAAACATCGAGTTCGGCGGTCGAGACACCATTCGCAAGTCGCTGAAGATAGGCAATAATCGATTGCTCGCCCAAGCGATATGACTCGTTCATGATGAATAACCTCCTTGGGCAGAACAACGGTTTGTATCATATCCCCAATTCGGTTTGAATTGGGGATATAAGTTAGCTAATGGAGACAAATGTCCCCTTCGACGGTGACGTTTTGCGCGCGAGCGTATCAGTTGTTGTCGCCACCGTCGAGCAATGCTTCAAAATCCTCCGCCGGCATGGGGCGGTAGTAGAGGAAGCCCTGAGCGTAGCGGGCGCCCATTTGGAGCAGCATGTTCGCCTGCTCGTCTGTCTCGATGCCTTCGATCACCACGGGCAGATGGAGCGACTGCGCCATCTCGAGCATTGATGAAATGATTTGCGCACTGCGGTCTTGATCGCCGTCGACGGGCACAAACGTGCGGTCGAGCTTAATGACATCGACGTTGACGTTCTTGAGCATCGCGAGCGTGGACTGGCCGGTGCCAAAATCGTCCATGTAGGTCGAGAAGCCGCGGTTGTGCAGGTCGGCCGTCAGCTTATCCACAGCTTCGGACTCTCCCGTATAAGCCGTCTCGGTGATCTCGATGCGCATGAGCTCGGGCGGCAGGTTGTATTGGGCGGCGAGTGCCCCCATGTGTTCGGCAACGTCGCAGGTAAGAATATCCACGCGCGACACGTTGAGCGAGATCGGAACCACGCGCAGCCCTCGATCGATGCGCTTGCGCAGCCACAGGGCAACGCCCTGCCAAACGTATTTGTCGAGTGTCACCACAAAACCGCTTTCCTCGAGAGCGGGGATAAAGGTGACGGGTGAAATGAGGGAACCATCCTTGTCGATCCAGCGCGTGAGCGCCTCGGCGCCAATGATCTCGCCGGTTTCCATGTCGACCTGGGGCTGCAGGTAGTAGGTAATGCGGCCGTTTGAGAGCGCATATTGGAATTCGGTCAGCGTGCGGTGGAACGCGATTTCGCGTTCGTACTCCTCGGGGCGGAAAACGGCAATGCGCTCCTTAAAGTCGTTTTTTGCGCGCCGATTGGTAAACATAGCCTTGGCCTGCGCATCGATGGTGATTTCCTCGTTGGAGTCGATGGGGTAGACGCCCATGGACGGCCAGAAGCCCACGCCGTCATCATACTTGGCCACGGCCTGGCGAACGCGGCTATAAATCTGATGGACGGTGTCGTGTTCAAAGGGGATGAGTATGCAAAAGTCGTCTTGGCCCCAGTACCCTGCGACGCCCATGTCGGCATTCTCGATGTCCTTGAGGACCGTGCCCACGTCGGCGAGCATGCGGTCGCCCTCGGCCTGTCCGTGCCATTCGTTGAACAGTCGCATGTGTCCCATGTCGACGGTGGCGATACACCAGGCGCCGTTGCGCCTTGTCTCGAGAAATTCGTTGGCGCGGCGCATAAACTCGCTGGGTCGATAGAGACCCGTGAGCGGATCGATGCGTTCGGCGATGGCGCTTTTGCGCTCCACCTCGGGTATGGGGAGGCTGTCGTTGGGAACAAGCCCGCCGGCCGTGCGAATGCGACGGTCGAGTTCGCCTAAAACGGCGGCCGTTTGATTGGTCAGGTGCTCGTAAAAGGCCGGAACGACAAGACAGACGGGGGTAATGGTGTCGCCCGCGATTCGAACGGGAGCGAAAACGGCCTCTTTGAGATGGTGGATCAGTTGCTCGAATGCTTCGTGATCCAAATTGTTGCTAAGCACGACGAACTGGGCGTTGCGTGAGCGGAAGACGCGACTCCTGCCGCGAGTAATCGACAGCATGCGGCCTGCGTATTCGGCGAGCATGTTGTCGACGGCCTCGGCCCCGTAGAGCTCGTTGAGCTTTGCCGTGCCGCGAACGCGCACTGCTATAAGCCCCGTCTTGCAACGGTCGCGACGGCAGGCATCGATAGCGTTGATCAGCGTGCGCTGCGTTCCGAGGCCCGTGGCGGCGTCGACGGTCTCGGCAAGCGAGTGGTTGACGAGCTCGCCGACATAGAGCGAGGGGACATTTCCGTCGCCGTCGATACGAAACCCGCGAGCACGGCCGAGGATGTAGTCGCCGGCGGCATTGCGCACACGGTACTGCATGACGTGGCGATGTTTGGAGCCGTCATAGATTTGGTCGATGTCGTTGGTATAGGCCTCAAGGTCATCGGGATGGACACGCGTTTTCCAGTAATCGTGGCAGTTGTCTATATGCTCCGAAGGAAGACCAAGATCGCGCAAGGCGCCTTGTGACCAAAGGGTTCGATGTTTGTCCAAGTTCTCGATAAAGAAATATCGGCCTTCGTTGAGCATCGAAAGGGCGTCGAAAATGCGATCGCTTATTTCGAAGTCGTCGGTGTGGGCTTGTGCGATATTGCGTCGATCAAGGTGCACGGCATGACGTAGCTTGTAGTCGTACATGCGATGGTCGGCATCGTTCGTCAAGCGATTGGGGGCTTCGCCCAGGGCGGGGTCGGCGTGTGCCACTCCGTAGCTAAACGAGTGAGGCATCTTGGAAGCGTTGTTTTCGAGCAGTACCGTTCGGCAGTGTTCCAGACGTTCGGCAAGGTCGTCCTCGGTCGCAATCGTAGATAGGATGGCGAACTCGTCGCCCCCCAGACGAAATGCCGCCTCGTCCACCTTCATATACAGTTTGAGATAGAGGCTCACCTGCAAGATATAGCGGTTGCCCTCGTCATGGCCAAAGACGTCGTTGCAGTGCTTGAGATTGTCGATATCGATGTACGCCATGGTAACGGGGGTGTCCTGCTCCCAGAGCTCCTCGAGGGAACGGGCAAAGCCGCCGCGGTTGCCAAGCCCGGTAAGCTGGTCGGTAAAGGCGGTCCTGACCAGATCCTCCTGACGCTTGAGAAGGTCGCGGACGGTCTTTTCGAGCGTTTCAGTGTAATTGCTGGGGGTATCCATGCTGTAGGCGGCTTTCTGGGGTCGGGGCGGATTGCGTCGGGCGAGCTCGTTGTGCACACGCGTTGTTGCTCAACGCCTCGCGTGTTTCCAAGCCCCCGCCTTGCTGCGTCGTTGGGTTTATTTGTCGGCTGACGTTCGTTGCTGATAACTACTGAGTAGTATAAACAAGTGTATGGAATTATGCAGGGGTGCCCATGTTGCGGGCGGCCATTATTCGCCATTATTCGCCAAACGGTAACGCGACGATGTTCGATGAAAATGCGACTGAGGCGATATATGTTGACGGGTATACTTGTTTCGTTTTAAAACGCAGGAACGGAGATGGTCGCATGGCACAGCCAGATACGACGCCCACGGTGGGGCTTGCGCTCGAGGGAGGCGGCTACCGCGGTATGTATACGGCGGGCGTGCTCGACGTATGGATGGAGTGCGGCCTGACCTGTGACCATATGGTGGGCGTCTCGGCGGGCGCGGCGTTTGGCTACAACTTTAAATCGCGCCAGATCGGCCGTGCCATTCGCTACAACAAGGCCTATTGCGCCGACAAGCGCTATGCGAGCGTGACGAGCTGGCTGCGAACCGGCGACATGTTCAATGCCGAGTTTGCCTATCACGAGGTTCCCATCGAGCGCGATCCCATCGACCTGGAGGCTTATCGTGCCTGCCCCATGCGGTTTACCTGCGTGTGCACCGATCTTAAGACGGGGCGGGCCGTCTACCATGACCTGCCTTACGGTGATGAGCATGATATCGAGTGGATCCGGGCGTCGTCGGCGATTCCCGTGGCAACACGACCCGTTGCCATTGAGGGGCACAAGTACCTGGATGGCGGCGTTGCCGATTCCATTCCCAGCGCATGGCTGTTTGCGCAGGGCTATGACCGCAACGTGGTGGTGCTGACGCAGCCGGCGGGCTTTGTAAAGCAGCCCAATAGCGTGATGCCTATGCTGCGTCGCGTGTATCGTCACTATCCGGAGTTTGTTGCGGCGCTTGAGCACCGGCACGAGGTATATAACGCCACGCTCGACGACCTGGCGCGTCGCGAGGCCGCTGGCGAGATCTTTGTGGTGCGGCGGAGCGGATCGGTGAAGGTGCAGTCGCTGTGCCGCGAGCCCGAGGAACTCGAACGCATCTATCAGATCGGCCGTCGCGATGCGGAGGCGACGCTGCCCGCGCTGGAAGCGTATCTGGCGGGGTAAGGGCTGCTACGGAAAGCGCATTCCGGAATATGCGCTCAGACTGGGATGCGGTTTCCGCGAGGGGGCGGTCGCGGAAACCGCATCCCAAAATTTGCGCTTGGAATGGGATGCGTTTTCCGCTGGCCCTCTATATGGAAAGCGCATCCCAGAATGGACGTCCAAACTGGGATGCGCTTTCCGCTGTCGAAGGTATGAGGCTGCGGAGCAGCTGCTCGGCATAGGCCTATGCCTGCTGCCAGGTGTCGACGAGTTCCTTGGCAGCGGCGTAGGGGTCGTCGGCACTGCAGACGGCGCTCACCACAAAGAAGCCGTCGACGCCGGTGGCCTTGAGCTGCGGCAGGTCGGCCATCTTTACGCCGCCGCCCACCACGATGGGCACGGGGCTTGCCGCGTGGAGTGCGGCCAGGTCCTCAAAGCTTTTGGTGATGATAGAGCCGTCGGCCGCGCGTCCGCAGTCGCGCTTGGTCTCGGTCTCGTGGAGCGGGCCGATGCCCAGGTAGTCGACTAGGCTCATGTCGGCGGTCTTGACGTACTCGAGCATCTCCTCGCAACGGGCCGAAAGGCCCACGATGGCATCGGGGCCCAAAAGTTTGCGGCAGACCTCGACGGGAATATCGCTCTGGCCCACGTGCACGCCGTCGACAGCAATGCCCTGCTCGCGCGCGGCGAGTACGCAGTCCAGGCGGTCGTCGATCAGCAAAGCGACCTGACCGGTCTTGCCAGCCTGTGCGATTGCCTGCGCGGCGTCGCCGGTCAGCGCGATGATCTCGCGGGCGCTTGCCACCTTGGAGCGCACCTGGATGCAGGTAAAGCCGGCATCGAGTGCCTGGGCCACCACATCGCCCACGGGGCGCCCGAGCGTGTTTTCGGGGCCGAGTACCAGATAGGCCGAGATATCAAGGTTGTCGCGGATGCTCATCGTGCTTCCTCCTGCTTTTTGATCTGTGCTTCCATGCGCTCGAGTTTGCCGGTCATGGTGTCGGTAAATCCGGGTCGAATATCGGCTTTGAGCACGACTTCGGTGCGGATGCCCTTGCTCGCCAACACAAAGGTTGCGTCGCGCACGACCTGCATGACCTCGTCCCAGTCGCCCTCGATCTCGGTGAACATCGAGGTGGTGCGGTTGGGAAGGCCGCTCTCGCGAATGACGCGCACGACTTCGGCGACCTCGGCAGACAGCTCGTCGCCGGTGCCACATGGGGCAATGGCCACAGCGACCAGGGTGTTCATGCCGGCATTGGTTGCGGGCTCGGACATGGCTTATGCCTCCTCGAGCTCGAGTCGGTTATCGGCAATGTCCTGGGCGGTCGCACGGTAGAGCTCGTCGATAAAGGCGACCTTAAAGCTTGCCGGCGCGTCGGCGACAGCAGCGGCACGCGTACCGGCAACGTTGTAGACGGCGGTGCCGCAGATGGCTGCCGTAAACGGATCGGCAGCACAGGCGTACACGGCCAGCACGCCGCCCTGTGAGCAACCACAGCCGGTGATCTTGGACATGAGTGGGCTGCCGCCGTGGGACTTGGCCACGGTCGTGCCGTCGGTGATCAGGTCGACTTCACCCGAGACCACTACGGCGCCGCCGGTGTAGCGAGCGAGCGCCACGGCGGCATCGCGGGCGGCGTCGACCGTGTCGGTGGTGTCGACACCGCGTACGCGGCTCAGATCAGCCGCCTCGCCCTCAAGACCCCACAGGCCGGCGAGCGCGATAATCTCGGAGGCGTTGCCGCGCACGATGGCGGGTTTGTACTGCTTGAGCTCGTTTACCAGCTGGGTGCGCAGGCTACCGATGCCCAGGCCAACCGGATCGAGCACCCAGGGCTTGCCGGCGTCGTGTGCCGCCTTGGCCGCGCGGGGAATCGTCTGCTCGTAGATGGGGAAGAGTGTGCCCATGTTGAGATAGATGGCGCCGCCGCCGGCAACGAGCGCCTCGCCCTCGTCGGGCAGATAGACCATGGCGGCCGATCCGCCCACGGCGAGCTGTGCGTTGGCGACAAAGTCGATCGTCACCGTGTTGGTGATGGAGCCGGCCATCGGATTGGTGGCGCGAATCTCCTCCACGGCCTTGATCACTTGTTGCTTGAGCTGTTTCGAATCGATCACTGCACATGCCTCCTTGGCATAGAAAAGGGGCGCTGTGCATAGACAGCGCCCCTGTAAAGGCGGCATGCTCCCTACGCCAGCATTAACTGACAGGTTCAAAGGATTGGGCCCCATGCCCTCTCAGCCTTGTGGTTTGCACCGCCGGCACTCCCGCAGCGAATCTGTTGTTCCCTATACTAGCGCACCTGCTAAAAAGGGACAGGTTTATTTTGGCAGGTGGCGACTGGGGCGTTACATTTCCCCAGATAAAACCTGCCAAAATAAACCTGTCCCTTATTGGCAGGTCGTTACAATGGTTACGGTGAAAATGACGGGGGACTCTATGATCAAACTTGTGCTGACCGATATGGACGATACGCTGATTCCGGCTGGGCATGACGGAGCCAGCGACTACGCCATTGAGGGCATTCATGCCATGCAGGCGGCGGGTCTGCACTTTGGCCCGGTTTCGGGTCGTCAGCCGTCCGCGATGGGTTGGATGTTCAAAAATTGTTCCGAGTGTTTTTCGACCGGTGCGTTCTGTAACGGCCAGGTGATGTTTGTCGACGGCGAAGTAGTCGCTTCGCGTGCGACCGACAACGATGCTCTGATGCGTCTGGCCGATTACCTCGAGCAAGAGACCGACGATACATTTCTAAAAGTCTACAGCCTGGGCGATGACTTTTGGGGCAACGATGCCTATTGCGTGACGAGCAATCCTGAGCGCGTTCGTCGCGCCATGGAGTCGGGCGGCAACGCGTGGCTCAAAGGCGAAGAGGCCCCGTGCCGTCCCGTCGTCGATGACGCGCCGGTGTTTAAGGCGAATATCTGGAGTGCCCGTTCGCGTGAGGAGCTCGCGGAGCTACGCGAGCGCGTTGCCGCTGAGGTGCCGGAACTCTCGCTTGTGTTTCCCAACAACCGAGTGCGTCTGTTCGACATCCTTCCGGCTGGTTGGGACAAGGGCTGCGCTGCGCTGGAGCTGGCGCGTGCTTTGGGCTTGACGCCCGACGAGGTGGCCGTATTCGGTGATTCCGATAACGATTTGCCCATGATCGATGCCGTTCCCAACTCCGTTGCAGTCGCCAATGCCAACGAGGCCGTCACGGCGGCAGCGCGCTGGCATGTCGGCACTGCGGCAGACGATGCGGTCGCCGGGGCTCTACATCAGATCGCCGCCTGCGCCGCGACGGGGGAGATGCCGTCGTTTATGCGCCTGCCGGGTACTGCCGACGCGAATCTCACGAACAGCTAAGGAGACAGCCATGAAGCTCCAGCAGCTCAGATATGTCGTCAAAGTTGCCGAATGCGGCAGCATTACCGAGGCCTCGCGCCGGCTCTTTGTGTCGCAGCCTTCGATTACCGCATCGATCCGCGATCTCGAAAACGAGATGGGTGTGCATATCTTTGAGCGCACCAACAAGGGCGTCATTGTGTCCGAGGAAGGCGAGACCTTCTTGGGCTACGCGCGCCAGGTGCTCGACCAGGCCGACCTGCTCGAGGGCAAGTACAAGGGCACATCCGAGCAGGTGCCGCACTTTAGCGTGAGCTGCCAGCATTATTCCTTTGCCGTTAACGCGTTTGTTGACGTGATCCGCGAGTTCGATGCCGCGCGTTACGACTTCACCCTGCGCGAGGAGCAGACTCACGAGATTATCGAGGATGTCGCGCATATGAAAAGCGAACTGGGCATCCTGTACTTATCCGGGCATAACCGCGAGGTTATCGAGCGCATGCTTGCCGCCAACGAGCTCGTATTCGAGGGGCTCTTCTGCGCCACGCCGCATGTCTTCGTGTGCGCAGACCATCCGCTGGCGGGCCGCTCGAGCGTGACGCTTGAGGACTTGGAAGACTACCCGTTCCTGTCCTACGAGCAGGGCAGCTATAACTCGTTTTACTATTCCGAGGAACTGACCTCGACTTTTGAGCGTCGCAAGAATATCCGCGTGCGTGACCGTGCGACGTTGTTCAACCTGGCCATGGGCCTTAACGGTTACACGGTGTGTTCGGGCGTGATCAGCCATGAACTTAACGGCCCCGGTATCATCTCGATTCCGCTCGATGTGGACGAATACATGGAGATCGGCATTATCACGCGCAAAAATACGACGCTCACGCGCTATGGGCAGGCCTATATCGACGCGATCCGTCAGCACATCTAGATTGCTGCGTTCTGCACGGGTCAAATCTCTTTGCGGCAGTCTCATTTGATATAGGAAGCATCTATATCAAACTGTTATAAACGTATATTTTACGATAGCCATATGAGCGCTCATACTCTGTCCCAGTAAAGCAACCAATGCAAAGGGAGATATCTATGAGCACTTCGATTCAACCGAACGCGCCGTTTCGCGCCGATATCGTCGGCAGCTTTCTTCGTCCGCAGGCTGTAAAGGACGCCCGTGCCGCCTATGTCGCGGGTAAACTCGACGCTTCCGGCCTTAAGGCCGTCGAGGACGATGCCATTTGCGATTTGGTGGCCAAGCAGAAGGCAGCCGGCTTACAGGTAATTACCGATGGCGAATACCGCCGCAGCTACTGGCACCTCGATTTTATGTGGGGCCTTAACGGCATTGAGCGCCGCGTTTCGCGTACGGGCTATATGTTCCACGATGAGGAGACCACGGCAGATACCGCGGTGGTGACCGGCCCCATCAGCGGCGAGAACCACCCGTTCGTCGAGCATTTTAAGTTCGTCAAGGCGCTTGAGGGGGAGGGCCAGGTCGCACGCCAGACCATTCCGGCGCCGATTCAGACGTTCTCTGAGGTCACGCTCGATCGCTGCGACGGCCAGCAGGAGAGCCTGCGCGCTGTCTATAAGACCGATGAGGAACTTGCCGACGCCATTGCAGCCGCTTATCGTACGGTGATCGCCGACCTGTACGCAGCAGGCTGCCGCAACATCCAGTTTGATGACTGCACCTGGGGCATCTACTGCGATACCGATTTTGTCGCCAAAACCGGCATGAGCCCGGTCGACCTGCAAAAGGTAAGCGAGCTGGGCGTGGCGCTCAACAACGCCGCCATCGAGGGCAAGCCCGACGATCTGGTTGTCAACACGCACGTGTGCCGCGGCAACTACCACTCCACCTATGCCTTTGAGGGCGGCTACGATCCCATCGCGCCGTACCTGTTCGCACATGAGAATGTCGATGCGTTCTATCTGGAGTTCGACACGCCGCGCGCCGGCGGCTTTGAGCCGCTCAAGTACGTCGCTCCCGGCAAGAAGGTCGTGCTGGGCTTGGTAACCACCAAGGCGGCAGAGCTCGAGAACGAGGACGCCATCGTCGAGCGCATCCGCGAAGCCGCAAAGTACGTGCCGCTCGAGAACCTGTACCTGTCGCCCCAGTGCGGCTTTGCCAGCTGCGAGATTGGCAACAAGCTGACCGAGGATGAGCAATGGGCAAAGATCGCTCTGGTCAAGCGCATTGCCGAGCGCGTTTGGAAGTAATGATACCGTTTGCGGGTGGCGGCGCGTGCGAGGCATTGCGTATCGCGTACAATGGTTCGGATCGTATCGTTCGGGCAGGTTATCCGATATGCCTGATCGCCCTTCCATCGTGAAAGGACTTCCATGTCCCAATCCTCGACGCCCGCCGTCACCGATGCCATTTACGATGCATCGTCGCTCGGCCGCCCGCGCATGTTTGTGTTGGGTTTGCAACACATGTTTGCGATGTTCGGAGCCACGGTGCTCGTGCCCGTGCTCACCGGCCTTTCCGTTTCGACGACGCTTCTGTTCGCCGGCATCGGCACGCTGCTGTTCCACTTTCTATCGCGCGGTAAGGTGCCCGCGTTCCTGGGCTCGTCGTTTGCCTTTATCGCGGGTTATGCCGCCATTGCGCCCAACGGCGAGACCGAGCTTTTGCCCTACGCTTGTCTGGGCGTTGCCTGCGCCGGCCTGCTCTATCCGGTGCTGGCAGCGCTGTTCCGCGCATTTGGCGCCAAGCGCGTCATGCGCTTCTTCCCGCCGGTGGTGACCGGCCCCATCGTCATTTCCATCGGCCTGATCTTGGCAAGCTCTGCTATCGCCAACTGCCAGACCAATTGGCTTGTTGCCGTTGTCGCTGTGGCCGTGATCGTCATCTGCAATATTTGGGGGCGCGGCATGGTCAAGATCGTGCCGATTTTGCTGGGCGTTGTGGTGAGCTATGCCGTTGCGGCCGCGCTGGGCGAGGTCGACTTCTCTGGCGTCGCAGCCGCCCCCTGGGTTGGCTTGCCCGTCGTGTGGGACAACACCGTGTTTGCGCTCTTTGGACCGCAGTTCGATAGCAGTCTTGCCACGACGGCCATTATCACCATCATGCCACTGGCCTTTGCGACCATGATTGAGCACATTGGCGATATCTCCGCCATCGGATCGACTTGTGAGCGCAACTACATTGCCGATCCCGGCCTGCACCGTACCCTGCTCGGCGATGGCCTGGCGACTATCTTGGCATCGCTCTTTGGCGCTCCTGCCAATACGACGTATGGCGAGAACACCGGCGTGCTTGCGCTTACGCGTGTGTTCGACCCGCGAGTGATTCGCATTGCCGCGTGCTGCGCCATCGTGCTTTCGTTCTGCCCCAAGTTCGCTGCTGTCATTGCGGCCATGCCGGCGTGTGTAATCGGCGGCGTGTCGCTCGTGCTCTATGGCATGATCAGCGCCGTGGGCGTTCGCAACCTCATCGAGAACCAGGTCGATTTCCAGAACAACCGCAACGTGCTGGTGGCCGCTCTGGTGCTGGTGCTTTCGCTCGGCATCGCGTACAGCACTGCCGGAGCTATCGTGTTGGAGCTGGGCGGCGTGACCATTTCGCTCTCGGGCCTTGCCGTGGGATCGCTGGTGGGCATTGTGCTCAATGCCATCCTACCGGGTAACGACTTTGAGTTTGATGTCTCGGAACTCGAAGGGTCTGCCGAATAGCAGCTGTGTCCAACTCAGCTAAAAAGCCGGCCATGCGTCCGATGCGCATGGCCGGCTTTTTAGTGCGCAAGAACCCAGTGGATGCCACGCGCCATGCGCAGGTCGGTTTGGGCAAAGTGGTTGCCGGGGTTGAGTTCCAGTGTTGTGAGGATGCCGCGCTCAACGAGCAACGTTTCCATTGCGCGCGTGTCGTCAAGTACGTGCCGCATCATGCGGTTGGGCGTCTTGGTTTCCTTTTTGCCGAGCGACAGATAGACGGCCTGCGGGTTGCCGGCAAAAGGGGCCGTGCTGGCGCGATCGACAAAGTCGGGAAACCACAACGACCCCGATGCGCTTGCGGCGCGGCTAAAGGCGTCGGTTTGCCAGAGGGACCAGAGCGCGAAGAGGCCCGCGAGCGAGTAGCCGGCAATGCCGCGCCAGGTGGGCGGCTGAGGAAGCGACGACTCGGCCTCTGGGATTATCCAGTTCAACAGCTCATCGAGAAATCCGGATGCCTGGCCGCCAAAGGGCTCGGCATCGCGCACGGTTCCGTCGCATCCCCAGGGGCTCAGCTCGCGATTCCAGTTGAGGCTGCCAATGCCGACAAGCGTGAAGGGCGGGCAGTTGAGCTCTCGGCAGCGTTCATAAACCTCCGTGCCGTCGCCCATGACCACGGGAAGATAGATGACTGGTGCGCTTTCGGCATGCTGTGCATGAACGGTTATCTGCTTTTGATGCGCTTCCATGACGGGCTTCTCTCGGCGTTGTGATATCGACGGCCCCCATTGTCGCACGCCGGCTCATGCAGGTTGGGCTAGACCAAAGACAATCTCGTGCATACCCTGCGGACGCATATGGAAAACGCCACCGCCGGAGGGGAGCTCGGCGGTGGCGTTGTTAAACGGTGCTGGGACTCGGGGCCTTCGCGGGAGCTGCCATGTGCGCAGAGGCGTCTAAGAGCGCTTGCGGCTCCCC
>URTP01000015.1 GCA_900550835.1 uncultured Collinsella sp.
GAGTGCCGGCAGGGCGCTTGGTGTCTCGCTGGTCCTCGGCTTTGCCTGCGGGATCGCTCGACTACCAAACAGCCCGCCGGCACCGGGGCCACTTCGTCCAAAAATCACCCGTAAAGGCGCGTTAGCCTAAATTAAATCTATCCCTTAAGGAATGCTGCTCGTTGGCGTTGTTTGGAGCGCGGTGGCGATGTGCTTCAAGAGATGGTGGCATTACCATTTGTTTTTACAAGTAAAGAGGCCCGTTTCCCTGGTTTTGGTTGGGGAAACGGGCCTCTTTGTCTATGGGCTTATGGATTGGCGAAGACAATAACCGCTGGCGGCTATTTTGAGTTCTTGATGCGGCGTGTGGCTGTGGCGGTTATTCCGAGTCCTGCGGCGGCGATTCCTGCGAGTGTGATTGCGCTCGGCGCTGTGTCGCCTGTGTTTGCGAGCTTGCCGGTGGTCGTATCTGCTTGCTTGGTGGAGCTCGATGGAGCGTCTTTGCCGGTCGCGGGCGAGCTGGCGGGCTGCGCCGTCTCGGCCGGTTGCGCTGAGCTGGAGGGTTTTGTCGTCTCGGCGGGTTTCGTTATCTCGGGCGAGGTGGCCTTATCTGCCGCGGCTTTCGCCTCTTCGTATGCCTTGCAGGCATCGTCATAGGCCGCTTGCGCCTTTTCCAAATCGCCGAGGAGTGCATTTCGCTTGGCTATGTCCTCATCGATGTGGGCTTTGGCTTCCTCTGCCTCACTTTCGAAATACTGAACCTGTTTTTTCTGGCTTTCGAGCCGGCGTTGGCAGTGGTGAAGATCATCTTCACAAGATTTTTCTCGCCTTTCTGCCGACATGATCTCACTTCGCAACTGCTTAATAGTTTCGTTAGAAGCTCCGTCGTCGATTGCCTTATTTAATTCTGCCTGAAGGCCGCTTGTCCGGTTGTGGGCCTCATTGTATTTGGCTTGGGCTGCATCGACGTTCGCTTGCATGGCGGGAAGGCGCTCCCTCCGTTTGGCGGCTTCCGTCACCACCATGTCGTAGATCTCTTGAAAAGCGGCAATGTCATCATCGATTACCGCAAGTTTCTCAAGACTTGCGGCGTCTTTTGCGGCCTCGAGGTTTTTGAGCGCTTCCTGCATGGCTGCATACGCTCTTTCTTTTGCGGTGGCCGCATCTTCCGTCTGCAAGGCAACTGCACCGGTGGGGGAGCTGGTTTCTGCCGCGATCGCCGTTGCGGGGGCGATTCCCGCGACAAGTGCCGCGGAAAGGGCGATGCCCACAGTTGCTCGTCTTGCTCTTCTTGCGAGAATGTCGTTCATCTCGGCACCTCATTTCAAGGGTCGGCGGCTCGGCTGGTAGCACTACTGTAAGTATACCAAGCGATTGGCGCGCCGCTGACCGGGCATGCGCACCTCTCCGCTTCTTTGGAAACCGAATCCCATTAGAAATGACGAGTTGTTTACGCTTCTTTTGGGGTGGCGGTACTATCATGGTTCGAATTGAATGTGGATGATGATAGGGAGCGCCTATACATGATTGAGCTGCTCAGGCGTTTTGGCGGTAAGTTTCGCCGCTATATGGTGATTGGTCCTGCGTGCAAGCTGATCGAAGTGATCTTTGACCTGCTGACGCCGCTGGTGATTGCCCAGATGATTGATAAGGGTATTGGCGCACACGATGTCAACGCCGTCGTCCACTACGGTATGCTGCTTGGCGCCATGGCTGTGATCGGCATCTCGTTTACGCTCGTCTGCCAAAAGATGGCGGCGCTCACCTCGCAGGGCATGGGTACTGACATTCGCGGCGCACTCTACAAGCACATCAACAAGCTGAGCTATGCCGAGCTCGACCGCTTTGGCACGCCGTCGCTCATCACGCGCATTACGAACGACGTCAACCAGGTGCAGCTCGCCGTGGCGCTGGGCGTGCGCATGCTCATCCGCTGGCCTTTCCTGGCGGTGGGCTCCATGGTTGCGTCCCTTGCCATCGACCTTAAGCTCGGCATCATCTTTTTGATCTGCACGCCCGCCATTGGCCTGGTGTTTTGGTTTGTCATGGCGCGCTGCATTCCGTACTACAAGCAGCTGCAGGCAAAGCTCGACCGCATCGCGCTGATCTGCCGCGAGGGGCTTTCGGGCGCCCGCGTGGTTCGCGCCTTTGTGCGCGAGGACCACGAGCGCAAGCGTTTTGCCCAAGCCGCCGATGACCAGGCCAATACTGCCATCGCGGTGGGCAAACTCTCGTCGATTCTCAACCCCGTTACGTTTTTGGTGATGAACCTGGGCGTGTGCGCCATCCTGTGGGTGGGCGGCATCCAGGTCAACGTGGGCGAGCTCACTCAGGGCCAGGTCATGGCGTTTGTGAACTACATGACGCAGACCCTGACCTCCATCGTGTACGTCGCCAACCTGGTCGTGGTCTTTACCAAGGCGAGCGCGAGTGCTTCGCGTATCAACGAGGTGCTCAACTGCGAGCCGAGCATCACCGACGAGGGCAATCAGTCGGTTGCGCTGCCCAAGCCGAGCGAACTGGCGGGTGGCGCTGTTCCGGTCCCCGCGCTGAGCTTGAGCCATGCGAGCTTCTCCTTTGGCGCGGGCGCGGCAAATGCCGTCAACGATGTGACCCTGGAGCTCCCGCTGGGCAAGACGCTCGGCATTATCGGCGGTACGGGCAGTGGCAAGTCCACGCTCGTTTCGCTTATCCCGCGCCTGTACGATGCGAGCGCTGGCAGCGTGAGCGTGATGAGCGCCGACGTGCGCGCTTGGCCGCTCGACCAGCTGCGCCATGTGGTTGCGACTGTTCCGCAGCGTGCGTCGCTGGTGAGCGGCACCATCCGCAGCAACCTGACCTGGCGTGACGAGTCGGCGACCGACGAGGAGCTCTGGGCAGCGCTCGATATGGCGCAGGCGAGCGAGTTCGTGCGCAACAAGCCGCAGGGGCTCGACGCTCCGGTCGAGGCGGGCGGCAAGAACTTCAGCGGCGGTCAGCGCCAGCGCTTGACCATCGCGCGCGCCCTGGTGGGCTCGCCACAGGTCCTGATCATGGATGACTCTGCCTCGGCGCTCGACTTTAAGACCGACGCGGCGCTTCGCCATGCCATTCGCGAGCGCAGCGTGCGTGGTGCCGCCGAGGGTGGTCTGCCGCTCACGACCGTCATCGTGAGCCAGCGCGTTTCGACCGTGCGCGACGCCGACATGATTTGCGTGCTCGACCACGGTTCGGTCGCGGGCCTGGGCACGCACGATGAGCTGTACGCGACCTGCCAGCTCTATCGCGAGATTTGCCAGTCTCAGCTTCGTCGTGAGGAGCTCGAGGGTCAGCAGGGGAGTGCGTCGCCCGCGCCCACGCCAAGCAACGCTCCCGCCCCGACTGCCTTCGCCCGCGCAAAGGAGGGCTGCTAGATGAATCCGTATACTTCCTCCGGTTCGGTCGCCACGATGACGGCCAATGTGTCCGGCAACGACAAGCTCAACGATCTGGGCGACGGTCCGCGCCAGCCCGGCGACCCTGAGCGCTATCCCGTGGGCGCGGTGACCCGCCGCCTGCTGGGCTATGTTCGCCCGCACCGCATTTCGTTTGCGGCGGCGTTTGTGAGCGCCGCCGTCTCGGTGATCTTGCAACTCTACACGCCCATCCTCATTGGCGAGGGCATCGACCTGATCGTTGCCGCGGGCCAGGTGGACTTCGATGCGCTGCTGCCGCTTGTCACCAAGCTCGCGATTGTCGTCGTAGGTGCTGCGGCTTTCCAGTGGCTGCAGGGCTATTGCGTTAACCGCTTGTCCTACGAGACGGTGCGCGACATGCGCGTGGAGGCGAGCGACAAGCTCAGCCGCATGCCGCTCAGCTTTGTCGACAGCCATGCCCACGGCGACCTTATGAGCCGCGTGGTCAACGACGTCGATCAGGTGGGCGACGGTCTGCTGCAGGGCTTTACCCAGCTCTTTACCGGCGTCATCACCATCGTGGGCACGCTCGCGTTTATGCTTTCCATCAACCTGACCATGACGCTCGTGGTGGTGCTCGTCACTCCGCTTTCCATTTTTGCAGCCGGTGCTATTGCCAAGCTCTCCCACAAAAGCTTTACGGCACAGCAGCGTATTCAAGGGCAACTCGGCGGTCATATCGAGGAGTATGTGGGTGAGCAAAAGCTGGTGGACGCCTTCGCCTACGGCCCGCACGCTCGGCAGCGCTTCGATGCCCTTAACGCCGAGCTCTATACAGCAGGTGAACGCGCGCAGTTTATGGGCTCGCTCTCCAACCCCGGCACGCGCTTTATCAATAACATCATCTATGCCGTGGTCGCTGTGATCGGCTGCGTGGGCGTGGTCACGGGCGTGCCTGCGGCGCTCACGGTGGGCGGCGTGCAGATTTTCCTGTCCTACGCCAACCAGTACACCAAGCCGTTCAACGAGGTCACCAACGTCATTACGCAGATCCAGACCGCGTACGCCTCGGCGCGCCGCATGTTTGCGCTGCTCGATGCGCGCGAGCAGGAGCCCGACGCGTCGGACGCCGTAGAGCTTGCCGCCCCGCAGGGCGAGGTCGCCTTTGAGCATGTGGACTTTAGCTACGTGCCCGACCGCAGGCTGCTGCAGGACATTTGCATTGACGCCAAACCCGGCATGCGCTTTGCCCTGGTCGGTCCTACGGGCTGTGGCAAGACAACGCTCATCAATTTGCTGCTGCGTTTTTACGATATCGATGCCGGTCGCATTGCGGTCGATGGCCGTTCCTCGCGTGACTACACGCGCGCAAGCCTGCGCCGTGCCTTTGGCATGGTGCTGCAAGACACTTGGCTGTTCGAAGGCACGGTGGCGGAAAACATCGCTTACGGTTGTCCCGATGCCACACGCGAACAGGTTATCGAAGCCGCCAAGCGCGCGCACGCGCACAAGTTTATCGTGCAGCTGCCAGACGGCTACGACACGGTGATTGGCGAGGACGGCGGCACGTTTAGCCAAGGTCAAAAACAGCTGCTGTGCATCGCGCGCGTCATGCTCACCGACCCGGCGATTTTGCTGCTGGACGAGGCAACGTCGAGCATCGATACGCGTACCGAGCTGCAGGTGCAGGCGGCATTCGACGAGCTCATGGCCGGTCGTACGAGCTTTGTCGTGGCGCACCGCCTGAGCACCATCCGCAACGCCGACTGCATTCTGGTGATGCGCGACGGCGAGATTATCGAGCGCGGCACGCACGACGAGTTGCTAGCGGCAGGCGGCTTCTACGCCGAGCTCTACCGCAGCCAGTTTGCCCAGTAAGCAAGCCCGTGGGGCAAATGAATCAATCGACAGACGGTGGTTTACATCTGTCACGTTAGTACTAAGATATTCATCTAATAAATTGCATTAATGGCTCGAGTTTCGGGGGAAACGAGGCAACGTGACTATGACATGCTCTATGGTGGTCAACAGCAAGAGCGGTAATACCAGGATGGTTTCGGGGGCGATCAAGCGCGCCCTGCAGGCTGCGGGCGTTGAGTTTGTCCACGCCGCGGCGTTGAGCGACGATGCGGACGCAGATCAGGTTGCGCTCGAGGCGCAGGGCGCCTGCGCGGCCGACACGGTGCTCGTCGGTTTTTGGTGCGACAAGGGCGCGTGCACGCCTTCGGTCGCGGCGTTGCTTTCCGCCTTGCACGGCAAGCGCGTGTTCCTGTTTGGCACTTGCGGTTTTGGTGCCAGCGAGGAGTACTTTAGGCAGATTATCGACCGCGTATCGTCTAACTTGGCCAATGATGCCGAGCTTGCGGGCTGGGCGATGTGCCAGGGCAAGATGGGCCCCGCGGTCAAGCAGCGCTACGAGGCCATGCTCGAGCAAGATCCCGACAACGCCCGATTTAAGATGCTGCTCGACAACTGGGTTGCCGCGAAGGACCATCCCACCAAGGAAGACCTGGACAACATGGCTGCAGCCGCCAAGAAGGCCGTGCTGGGAGAGTAGCTTCGCCGTTCGCGGTCCTTCGTGCAAAACAATACAAATGTGAAAGCCTCGAAATTCTCGGGGCTTTTTCATGACACGAGGGCGCCCCTTTATTGATGGAAGGCCTAGTAAGCTGATTGTTCTATGCCCGGATGTGTGCGGAGTGGGATGGGATTTCCGGATGGGTGGGGTTGCGGAAGCTGCGTCCCGGAATTTGCCTTTGGAATGGGATGCAGTTTCCGGTTGAGAGGCTCTGTGGAAATTGCATCCCAGTATTCGGTCGAGAAACGGGATGCGGTTTCCCAACGGGGCCGCAAGCGGAAACCGCATTCCACTCCTGACGCGAATTCTGGGGCACGGCTTGCTGAGGGTTATGGGCTGCGAGCTATATGTGGCAGCATAAAACTCCAATAAGAGGGGTTAAAAATAAATGGTACATTCAGCAGTTAATTTTAATGTGGGGGGGGTGGTATGATTCTTTTGGTTGCGCATAATATCGAACCCCCTATTAATGAATCGTGTAGGGGTTAGTCACAGATATTGGATAAAACAGACTAATTTGGGGATAAATGACCACTTACGCCAAAATAAGTAGCATTTAGCGACAAAACATTGAAAAATGTGTAGCACATCGCTATGTTTTTATTACGAAAAGATTCCAAATTGGCTTATTTCGGACTCGCTATTCAAGCGCCTTGCGGTTTCTGCTGAAACTTGCTGACCCTTGGATTGGTCGAATTAAGGCCTCGATGGGGATGAATTAATTATTATGGCGGCGCGCGGACTCAAACGATTTATTGCGCTTCTTAGTAGCTTGGTGCTTGTGCTCGTCATGGCCCTTGCCGTCGTTTCTTTTGTTCCTCGCGCATTTGGATACATGCCCTTTGCTGTGCTTTCGGGCTCTATGGAACCCGATCTCCCCGTTGGCTCCATGGTGTTTGTCCGCCAGGTTGAGCCAACGGATATTGCCGTGGGCGACAATGCAACCTTTTACCGATCGGACGGCGCCGTGGTGACGCACCGGGTGTACGAGGTCGACCCTGTGGCGCAGACGATCAGCACGCAGGGAATCGCAAACAAAAATGCAGATGGAACCATCATGCACGACGCCGAGCAGACGCCTTTTTCACGTGTGATCGGTGTCGTTTCTTTTTGTGTCCCTTACCTGGGCTTCGTTAACGCATATTGCACGACGATGCCCGGTTTGCTTGTTGTGGTGGCCGTTCTGGCGCTGCTGGTCGCGGCGTCGATTGTGCTCGATCGGATGGTTCCCGACGAGCCTGCGGGCAAGCATACCCGCGTGCATGCGAGGGAGCGGCGTTCATAGCGGCAGGGAAAAGCGTCGGCGGCGGTAGGGGCCGTTGCCGGGGAAAACGATTCTCGAAAGGAAGAGAACGATGGAAAACAAGAAGAAAAAGCGCTACGGCATCATTGCCGCCCTGCTGCTGTTGGTGCTGGCCGCCGGCGTTGGCACCTATGCATGGCTGACGGCGACCCAAACCAAGGTGAATGAGTTCACGGTTGGCAGCATCGACAAGCCTGAAGTGAAGCCCGACCCTGACCAGCCGAACAAGCCCGGCGACAAGCCCACGGACCCCTCAGTGGATGGTTATCTGTTCGAGACCAAATGGACCGATAAATCCAAGATGATTCCCGGCACCACCATCAATAAGAACCCCAACGTCGGCATCGGCAAGGATTCCGATAGCTCCTATGTGTTCATCTATGTGAAGAACGCAATTGTGAAGACAGACGCCGAAAACGCCCTTGCCAAGACCCCGTACTTCACCCTTAATTCCAACTGGAAACCGGTTGCTACTGACCAGGTGAAGACCAACGGTAGCGAAGGCCAGTACGTGAGCGGTCTGTTCATGTATGCCGCTGATGGCACCAGCACTCCTGCAGAGCTTACTCCCGCTGATGGCAAGGCTGCTTACACCGGTGAGCTGTTCAGCACCGTGCATATCCCGGCTGGCATGAACAACGCGGATGTCGTTAAAGATAAAAAGCCCGCTATGACAGTCTCCTGCTACATCTTCGGCGCTGATCAGAAGGGCGACAAGGCCGATGCGGCCACCAACGCCCTTGAGCAGGCCAAGGAATGGGCTAAGACTCAGGCTCAGGCTTAATCCCTCCCCACCGAGATCCCGGCCCGCTCCCCATCCCCATTTTCGGGCCGGGATCTCGGCTCCCCTTTAATCGACGATTGGCGAACGTAATGCTCAACAATCTTTCCGACAATCAGAAACGCACCTTGGCGCTTGCCGCGATGGCGCTGTTGGCCCTGGCGTGCCTGTGCGGCACGCTGGCTTTTACCGTTGATATGGTTCCGGCGAACAACGTTCTATCGTTTGGCAGCGTGAAGGTACGAGTCTGCGAATACACCCTCAACGAGCAGGGCGAGGAGATTCCGTTTGAGCCCAACGAGCACGGGGACTATCCCGACACCAAGGCCGGGGGTTCTGACATCAGCCGCATTGTGCGCGTGGAGAACGTCGGCACGCAGCCTGAGTACGTTCGCGCGCGTCTGCACATGACGTCGGTGGCGCCCGACGGTTCGAGCGCGGATGCTTCGGGCAGCGTTGCGTTTCATGTGAACGCGGGCGAGGGGTCCCCGTGGATCGATGGCGGCGATGGGTGGTACTACTACCGCGGATTGGCCGGGCGTGGCGGCACGCTCGACCCCGGCGCCATGACGGAAAGCCTCATGGACTCGCTGCGCTTTGTGGGCGACTACCACGATGCCGCGCGCGGCGGCTCATTCAAGCTCGATATCGATGTTCAGGCCGTGCAGGCCAAAAACCAGCAGGCAAGCGACACCGCCCTCGACGTACTTGACGTCGAGGGTTGGCCGGAGGCGAACTAGCCTATGAAGATCAAGAACATAAACCGGGGCATGCTTAGCAGGCTGGTTGCCGTCGCAGCGATTGCCCTTTGCTGCGTTATGGCGCTGCCAACGGTGGTGCATGCCGAGGATGTGCCCGAGAACAAAAACGAATTCCACATCAAAAACGAGGCTGACTTTTTGTCGTGTGTGGCACTGTCGCGCGAGCGCGATACGTCCGGCTGGTACGTTTATCTCGATAACGACATTGAGCTCGACAGCGACGACATGAAAGCCATCGTTGCAAACACCGTTAAGCATCTGTCGTTTGGCAACAAGGAGCATCCGTTTAAGGGCGTGTTCGATGGTCAAAACCACACCGTTGAGGGCCTGAACTACGATAAAGACGCTTTTGACCCCGAGCGCGATACGGGATTTTTTGCCGAGACCAACGGTGCCACCATCAAAAACTTCCTGGTCAAGGACGCCAACGTGTGGGCGGACTTCCGCGGTGGCATTATCGTGGGCAAGGCCGTCAATACGCGCTTCGAAAACGTTATGGTCATGGAGAGCACGCTGCACGTGACCTGCGCCAACAATGCTCTCAACCTCATTACCAACGCAGGCTTTGAGGGCGGTCTCATCGCCGGCGAGCTCGACGGCTGCACCCTCTACAACTGCGAGGTCCGTGGCGGCCGTGCCGTCAACAATACGACCTCGGGCGTGCAGGCGCTCGGCGGTGAGGGTCTGTATATGGCGGCGTTTGCCGGCTACGTTAAGAACTCGACTATCGAGTACTGTCGCGTTACGCCTACGCGCAAAGACGATGGCTCGATTGGCATGACCGACGTCACCAATAAGTACGACGTGGCCATTGGCGCCCTGGGCGGCAACAACGTATACGCCTCGGGTTTTGTGGGCTGCATGGCGGGCGAGGCCAAGATTATAGACTGCTTCTCGACGGCGCAGTGCTACAGCTATGCCGCGTCATATGTGGGCGTCGTCGCCGTGACGCGTGCGTGGACGGGTGGCTTGGCGGGTCGTATTCTAACCGAAAAGGGCAACGAGCTCGTTCGAAGCCATTTTGCGGGTGACTTGAGCTCGCGTCAGTACAATCCCATCGCCGTGATTCCCATCATTCAAAACGATGTGAACCTGGGCGGTATTGCCGCGCGTGCCAACAAGGATGATGCCACGGTCACCGAGTGCTACTTTAAGCCGAGCGTGAGCCTTTCTGGCAACAGCCAGGGCAACCCTGCTAAAAAGAAAATCCCCTCGTTTGGCGGCGATAGCACCACCAAGGGTGATGGCTATGGTCCATGGGATGACGAGCGCTACACCACGCGCGAGCTGTGGGAAGAGCACGACTACGACTTCTGTGCTGGCACCATGCGCTCGACTGCCAATAACGATTATCTGGGCGGCGACCATGCAAACGAATGGGCGATGGATTACAAGCTGAATATCCCCGTGCATGGCCAAAGCGTTAAGGCGACGATCGATTTTCCCGGTGCGGGTACCGCGACAATTACGGCAACCAAACTCGGTATTGATCAGGCGACCTCGGGTCCGTATGCCTTTGCCGTGAGCGCCGTGCTGGCGGGAACGGCTCAGGGCTTGGCCCAGGGCGATACATCGGTAACGTTTAAGCAGGATACCTCCGCAAAGCCTGATGGCCTGACCAAGGAGAACGGCGGCTACCGTTTTATGGGCTGGTTCCGCGAGCCCGGGGTTAAAGTGAACCGCATCGATCATGACAACAGCTGGTTTAACGGCAAGACCGATGACGCTGCGGTGGCTGCCGGCAAGCAGGTCCAGAAGAGCGAGGCGCACGAGAAAACGTCAACCTATACCGCCGATAATGCCAAGGGGGCCGACGGTTTTAAGGGCAACGACCTGTTTATCGCTTCGTACGAGGCGCAGGTGCTGTTCTATAACGTTAAGGGCGAGACGCTTGATTGTAAGAGTGGCGCCGCGCACGACAAGTCGACGGATTGGTATCGCTATGGTGTCGGTTTAAAGCCGGCTGCCCCTGCGGACCGCGGTACTCTGTCTGCCAGTGCCACCTTTATCGGCTGGACGACGCAGCCGAGTGGCGAGGCCGGGATGCATGGCGGTTACGCGGCCATCACCTCGCCTGAGCTTGCCGAGCTAAAAAACGCCGGTGCGTTCTATCCTGCCGGCACCGAGATCACTGTGCTTGGTCCTACCGATTTTTATCCGGTGTACACCGACTATGTGTCGAACATCATGACGGTGTTTGAGGGCAATGAGCAGGATGCAACCGACGATCAGACTCGGCGCGACGGTGTGGGCAAAACTGACGTTAAGGTTGAGACTGCAGAAGATGGCACAAGCGCGTATACCGTACAGGTGCTCGACGTATCCGGTAAAGCTATATCCGAGGAGGGCCAGCTGCCCGACGGCTATCGTTTCCTGGGTTGGTATGAAAACAAGGGGACCGAGGATGCCCCGCTTGAGGTGCGCGTAAGCCGCGATCCCATCTATACGCTCCCCGCCGATGTCGATTTAACCGCGCCGCATACCTACATCGCCCGCTTTGAGTACCGAGTGGATTATTACGTTCGGGCTTATACCAACCATGAGTTTACGGACAGCAAGCTACTTTGTTCCGTTTGGAATCGCTATCAAACACCCTTTGAGGAAAACGTCGGTAGTACCTTCGTGCGTGAAAACGTCGTCCACTGGGGCCCGGAGCATGTTGACCACGGTATAAAGGATAGTTATGAAACGTGTGGCACGCGCTTCACGAAGGAAACCCTTGTCGTGAGTCCCCTTAACGCGTACTCGCACAACGTTAAAAATGATACGGGAGCCGATACTCTAAAAAACCTCTATGCCGATACCGATTTTCCAGGCGCTGCAACGCTAAGCGATACTTGGACTTCGGCTTCGCTGAACGTAACGGTCAAACCGGTGAATGATCGCTATCGCCTGAATTTCTGGACGCTTGAGCGCGATGGTGAATATTGGACATATGTGAAAAATCCCATCGAGAGCATGGTGCGTACAGATAAGAAGTACTACGTTCGCGCGATGATTACCACGGACGTTAATTTCTACAACAAGGGCGATAATGTCGTGAGGACTGCCACGCGGCGCTATGAGAGTAACTTGCTGCAGACCAAGGTGAACGGGGCGGATCCGACGTTCACGTATTACTACCCGCATGTTAATAAGTCGGTTAAAGTGGCCGAAAAGCCAGAAGATGGTGAGAAGGGATCGTATGAGAGCCCCCTGACCCTCGAAGCTTCCCCGACCGATGCCGACATGGCCGTGCCGGGCTATAAGTTCCTGGGCTGGATTTCGACCGCCGAGGTCCAGAAGGGTTCTGACGTCTGGAAGTATATCTACGATGTCGAGGGCGATTCCTTCACCACTTCTGACCCGGATAAGGCCGAACCGTATCTGGTGAAATCAGATTTTAAGGTCACCCAGTGGCAGGATGCCTATCCGGTGTACGCGAAGTACGATGTTAGGTACACCACCAACCTGTATCGCGCCGGTTTTAAGGGCACGGACAAGGTCAATGTGCCTAGGTACGACATCGATCCCGTTATCAACGCGGACACCGACCCTGCTACGGCAACGGTGACCCCTGACGTCACGACTCCGGTTTATAAAGCAGGCGGTGAGCTGTATAAGTTGCAGAAGGTTGAGATCGAGCTTCCGAATGGCGAAGTTGAAGAGATCGAACCTAACGGCGATAACTCGTATTCCCATCAGGTGGAACCCGGCGGGGCCTATACATTTGTGGCGTACTATTCGCCGTTGGCGGTCGTGTACCATCTCAATGCCAAAGATGTTGACGGCAAAGTTGCTCAGCAAGGCGATATGCTCGGCAACCTTGATGGCGGCATCCCGAAGCCCACTTATGACGTCAGCGCTATCGATAGGGATACAGGAGGTGCGTTCAACGCCTTCGTGGGCTGGACGGAAGCCAAGCCGGCACCTGGCAAGGGCTATGTCGCTTGGTCGGAGGGTATCCGCATGGTGAGTGCTTCTACCGTGGTCAGGGCCCCCATGGAGCTGTACCCGGTCTACCGTCCCAGCCTGGTTACCGTTCAATCGAACATCGACTCAAATCTCGCGAATCCTGCTCTTGTCCGCGGTCTCGGCCGTACTGATTCCGGCGACCAGATTTCTCTTGAGGTCAAGGCTGTCAAGGAGGTTGTGGGCATTGACGGCACCAAGTACGACTTTGTCGGCTGGTCGCGCGACTACGAACCCGATGGCAAATACACCCTGTTGACCGATGACGAGAAGTATCCCCTCGAGGGCAGCGAGCCCTTTGAGAGCGTGACCTACACCGCGGTGTACAAGATCGCGCCGTATAAGGTTCGCTATCACGGTGTCGACGGGTCGGTCGTCTTTACGGCGACGGTCGACTCGGACGGCGAGCGCGCGACGGGCGCCGGCTTTGTCCATAACGTCGATGTTCCCAAGGTGGATGAGAGCGGCAACCCGGTCTATGACAACGACGGCAATCCCGAGATGGAGAAAAAGTCCGTGGCATACGACCCGGACGCCCACTCCAAGATCGTCGCGCTGCTCGATGAACGGGCGGCCAGCGGTGACGTGCGCGAACTCTTCCTGGAGTGGCGATATGTGCCTGACGGTGGCGCTGCGAAGTCTTGGGATGAGTTTAAGGACGAGCCGGTTAAGGGCGACATGGACCTGTATCCCGTGACGTATCGCGTGGTCGCCAAGGATACATCCGACCCCGAGAACCACGTAACCATGACCACCGCGCAGCTTAAATGGCTGCTCGATCCCAACGCCGCCAACACAGTCGACAATAGCGCCGACAAAGCACCCTTTAAGGTCTGCTTTGCTGAGCCGTTTATGGGGACGCAGCTGACTGTTACCGTTAAGCGGGCGAGCTACGGTCCTGATGCGTCCATGACGGAGGAACCCGTTAACGACCAGTATGTCTCGCTCTACAGCTTGGGCTCGGGTAACGGTTCGTTCGACTTGGCCAACCGCCTGGGGTCCAAGAAGACGGGCGAAGGCAAGCAAGGCGACGGCAATGCCGTGTTCGACTTCGCCAAGACCCATGCGCTGACGATCGTCAAAAAGACCACCGATGCCAGCGCCATGGGACAAACGTTCCGCTTTAAGGTGGCACGCAAGGCGTCGGAGGATTCTCCTGCCGAGACGCGCATGGTCGAGGTGAAAGTTAGCGAGAGGCGCGACGAAGACGGCGAGACCTGGTATGTCGGCAGCGTGCAATTTGCCGCGCCGACGGGCATCTATACCGTCGAGGAAGACACGAATTGGGCATGGCGCTACGAGGGCGAGCTGAGCACGCCGGGCAAGGCGCCCGGTAAATCTGCCGAGCTGACGATTTCGTCTGCTTCGAGCGCGGGCGATGCGGTGGTGACGTGCGTCAACACGCGCGCGAAGGACAAATGGGTCGATGGCGGCTCGCGTGCCAAGAATGTTTGGGAAAACGGCACGCTGAGGAGGGAGGACAAGGATGACTAAGCGCAAGCGGATCGTTGCCCTCCTTGTCGGCGTCCTCCTTTTGGCCGGCGTCGTCGGCACCTTTGCGTGGCTTTCGGTTACGGGCGTGCTGGTCAACGAGTTTGGCTTTGGCTCGGTGGCGCCTTCGGTGGACGAGACGCGCAAGGACAACGTGAAAAGGGATGTCTCGGTAAAAAACACGGGCTCGGCTCCGGCATACCTGCGTGTCGCGGTGGATATCTACTGGCAGGATAAGGATGGCGCGCGCCTGTGGGATGAGCCGGTTGCCGGCACCGACTACACCATTGAGTGGGGCAGTGTGTCCAAGGCATCTGCTTCCAACACCGCCTCATCTTGGGTTGTCGCGTCCGACGGATACTACTACTGGACGTCTCCCGTTGCACCGATGGACAAAACCGATGTGCTCATCAAGAGCGTGACTGAGCAGAAGGCAGATGGGAAGAACCTGGTCGTTGACATTTCGACCCAGGCAATTCAATCCACGTCCGACGATGCAGTTGCAGAGACATGGGGCTGTACAGTCAAGGATGGCGTGCTGGTGCCGCCGCATGGAGGTGCGTAAGTATGGCCTCTCCGATTCGTAAAGACGTTGCGTGTTTCTTGCATTGCGTGATGGCGGCAATCGTCTGCCTTATCGCGCTCGCCGTTCCTGCACGTGCGTTTGCTGACACTCCCACGATTGCTTATAACGGAAATGCACGCCAGCTAACGGTATCGGGAGCGACGGACTCCTCGGGGGAGCCCGATCTGTTTTTGGCCTTTAAAGATCTGATGCCTGGCGATGTGCGTGATCAGCAGATAGAGATTCGTGCCACGGGCGTAAAGTCCCAGGTGCGCGTGTTTGTGCGTGCCGTTGTCGATCACGAGACGGCACGCCTGCTGTCGCCCATTACCCTAACGGCGTCGGCGGGCGATGGCTCTGCAGGTTGGCTCCAGACAGGAACACCGGGCAGCGTGTTCGCTTATCCCACGCAAATCGCCACGTTTACGAGCGATGGCAGCACGGTGCTTAATTTGCAGCTAAACGTTCCGACATCGGTGGGCAACGAGGTTGCCGACGCAAACAAGACCATTCGCTGGGAAATCACCGCCGAGGACGATGGCGAGAAGATCCCCATGCAGTCTGCTGGCAGCAAGAAGCCCGGTTTGCTTGGTCTGGTGGCAACAGGCGACAACACGCTCACGTTGCTTTTGGTGTTGCTGACACTTGCAATCATCGCATTTATAGCCGCGCTTCTTTTGTCCCGGAGGGATAAGCGCTAGGTTCATCTTCTAAATGAAACGCCCTCCCGGGCGGCGGGCACGAAGTTCCCTGCTCTACAGTCCTGCGCAAGACGAAGGCCACATTAAGTGGCCTTCTTTGCGTGCGGAACTCGCGATGAACTTCGTGCCCGCCGCCCGGGAGGGTGTCTCTTTATTGATAGAAGGCCTAATAAGCTGATGATTTTATGCCTGGATGTATTCGGAGTGGGACGGGCTTTCCGGATGGGCGGTGTTTCGGAAAGTGTGTCCCAGAATCGGCGCTCAGAGTGTTCCCCACTTTCCGGTTGATGTCTTGTCCGGAAACTATGTCCCGGAATTAAGGCTTGGAATGGGATGCACTTTCCGGTTGAGAGCCTTAGCGGAAAGTGCGACCCGGAATTTACTCTTGAAGTGGGATGCGCTTTCCCAACAGGCCCTCAAGCGGAAACTGCGTCCCATTCCGAAGGCAGATTCCGGGACACACTTTCCGAATACAAAGAAGGCCACTTAATGTGGCCTTCAACTTATATATGTTCAGCGGATACCCCCATGACAAGCCGTGCTCCAACAACAAGGCGTCTGTCCGGGCGGAGGCATATAAGGTTCATCGCGAGTTCCGCACGCAAAGGGGGCCACTTAATGTGGCCCCCGTCTTGCGCAGGACTGTCCGAGCAGGGAACCTTATATGCCTCCGCCCGGACAGACGTTTCAGTTATGAACTCGCAGCTAGCCGCTACTTGATCTTGGTCGTACCCGGTGCCAGGTTGGGGTCGGTCTCGTTGGCCTCGGTCTGGAAGTGCTCCGTATAGACGCTCTTGCCGTCGCGGAACATCTCGTAGTACTGCATCTTAGCGTAATCCTCGCGCGCCTTGGTGGCGGCTGCTGCGGCGGCGTCGTCACCGGTAACGTTGGAGGAAAGCGCCCAGCGCAGGCTGGCGTCCTCGTAGCCCACGGAGTTGATAGCGGGCAGCGACTCGCGCAGCGTCATGTGCGCTTTCTGGTAGTCGGTCAGCGGTGCGCCGATCAGCTGCATCAGCTGGGTGGACAGGTAGTTGGTGGACAGGTCGTCGGTCTCACTCGTCTGGTCGCAGCCGGCAACGTCGTAGTTGGCCCAGATGATGTAGTCGGTCTGCCACAAGCGCTCCTGGTGGGTGGCGTCGTCCTCGTCGGTAAACCACTTATCGTTGAACTTGGACGGGAAGAACGGCTGGTGGTCGCCCCAGAACACCACGACTACCTTACGGTCGAGCTTCCTCAGGGCGTTGAGGAAGTAGCGCAGCGCCTGGTCGGACTGCTCGATGCACGAGACGTACTCGTCGACATCGGAGAGCGTGCCGTCCTCGACGGTCTTGGCGTCCAGGTCGGTCGTGTCGATGTTCAGGTGCATCTGCTTATCTGCCGGCAGCAGGCCCGTGTCGTAGCCCGAGTGGTTCTGCATGGTCACATCGAAGATGAACTGCGGGTCGGCGTTCTGGTCGAGCAGCTCCAGAATCTTGTCGTAGGTAGCCTGGTCGGTCACCATGCCGCGCAGGGTATCGGCGCCCTGGAAATCGTTGATGGACAGGAACTGGTCAAAGCCAAAGTCCTTATAGACGTTCTCGCGGTTCCAGTTGGTGGCGTGGTTGGGGTGCATGGCCGTGGTGGAATAGCCGAGCGATTTGAACTGCTCTGCCAGGTTCCCGGTCGTCTCCATGTTGTAGATGGTGTAGGGGTACACGCCCGAACCCAGGTTGGCCATGGAGTTGCCGGTCATAAACTCAAACTCGGTATTGGCGGTGCCGCCGCCGTAGGCACTCACGTAGAGCTTGCCGCGGCTGAGGCAGTTGGACAGGCTCTTAAAGTACTGCGGACCCTCGTAGCCGGCGCGCATGTTCTGGTAGATCGACAGATCCGAGAACGTCTCGTTCATGATGGCGATGACCGTGGGCTTCTCGCTGTCGAACTGCTCCTTTGCGGCGGCGCGCTCGTCACTCTTGGCCGCGTCGGACTTGTCGTAGGCCTTGGCGTACTTTTTGAGCGTGGTCTTGGCATCGTCGACGGAGTAGTCGGCGGGTTTGGGCGGCTTGATGGACTGCGCCGCACTAATAAAGGCAGGCAGGTAGCCCTCGCGCCAGTAGCTCTCGAGCGGACGCCAGGTGTAGACGGTGATGCCGAGGGTGTTGTAGTAGTCGATAAGCGTGACATGCGCGGTCACGCCGCCCAGGCACAGCACCGCCACGAGCAGGTTGATGAGCAGCATGCGCTTGGCGTTGGCGGCACCCTTTTGACGGTGCGGTGCCACCAGGCCGGCGTACTCGCATAGCAGCATGGCGATGGCGGTAAAGCCCATGGACAGCACGCAGAACAGCGAGATGGAGAAGGTGTAGCCGTTGCCGGCGACTGCGGCGGCGGTGGAGATGGCCGAAAGGTCGCCCGGCTGGATGGGCATGGATTTAAACGTGATGACAAAGAACTCGGCAATGCCCAGGACAAAGAGGGCAAAGGCCAGGACCGCGGGAGCCGCGCCGTGGCGCTGGAACAGGAAGAACAGGCCGACCATGAGCGTGGTGATGATAGCCCACTCGAGCAGGATGCACAGGGGGTAGACCCAGGTAAAGTCGTGGTTGGACGAGACCTCCATGCCCAGCAGCGCAAAGACGCCGGCGAGCAGCAGGCACAGGACGGCGGCGACGAGCGGTTTGCCCACAAAGGCGCCGCGCAGACGGGCGAGCTTGCCGGTGGGAGCGGGGGCGTCGGGCGCGGCAAACGCAAAGACGCGCGGGGCGATACGGTCGCGGGCGATGCTGGCCCAAGCGCAGCCGGTGAGGATGGCATTGGTCAGGATGAGCATCACAAAGGCGAGCGGCTCGTTTTGGGCGACGAGGCCAATGGCGCCCCAAATGGTCAAAAAGAGCTGGAACAGGCCGAAGGCGACGCTCCACCCAAGAGCGCTTTTGGCAACGGTGCCCGACTGAGCGCGAATGGCCTTGGCCTCGCGCAAGACAAGGTAGACGGTCGCCGCAAGACCGACGAGCGAGATGGCGGCAGCGAACATGCTGAGACTCCTCACAAACTAAAACCTACGAAAGCGGGGGTTTACCCGATTGTTACCAAGATATACGCTGCATTTGGTGACTGCGCACAACAACCAGCCATAATAACGCGCGTGCGTGGTGGTGTTGCGCAATGTAGCGGCGACCTGCGCGATAATGGACGGGAATTACACGGAAACGTAAAGGCTTCTTAAAGAAATGGCGAGGGTAGGGCGATGAGCGAGCAGGTTTGCAAGGCGGACATGGGCAGCGACGGAGCTGCGGTCGTGGATACATACGGCTATCCGGTCGAGACTACGGGCAACGCGGTACTGGACATCTTGGAGCATCGCTCGTCTACGCGTGCCTTCGCGCGTGATGACGATGACCGTCCCGTGGCGGTGACCGACGAACAGCGGGCGGCGATTCTGCATGCGGCGAGCCGTGCGCCGTCGGCAGGCGCCATGATGATGTATTCCATCGTGAGCATTCGTGAGCAGGCCACATTGGACCGCCTGGCCGACCTGTGCGATCATCAGCCCATGATCGCCAAGGCGCCCTGGGCACTCATATTTGTAGTCGACTATGCCAAGTGGATCGATCTGTTTGAGCACGTGGGTTGCTTTGAGCCCGAGTTTGTCGAGCGCACGGGCAAGTCGCCCCGTCGTGCGCCGGGCCTGGGCGACTTTGCCATCGCGGCACAGGATGCCATGATCGCCGCTCAAAACGCCGTGGTTGCCGCCGAGGCCCTGGGGCTGGGGAGCTGCTATATCGGCGATGTCGTCGAGAACGCCGAGGAAGTCGCCGCGCTGCTGGACTTGCCTCCCTATACCATGCCGCTGTCGATGCTCATCATCGGCACGCCCCGCAAGGAGCGCCCGGCGATCGCGCATCCCGTGGTGAACCTGGTGCATGAGGAGCGTTATTGTCGCGCCGACGCCGCGACCTTGGATGCGCAGGTGGCCGAGATGGACGCGATGTTTCGCCCGCACGCCCGCGAGGTGGGCGAGCGCGTCGTCGATATCTACACCCGTAAGCACACGAGTCCCTTTATGGCCGAGATGAGCCGCTCTATGGAGTGGTGGTTCAAAAACTGGCTCGGAAAATGACGAATGTGACAAAGGGGGCATCCCTTTGTCACATTCCATATCGCCGCGGTGGCCTAAAGGCCGCATAAATGTTTATCTAGCTGGGAAAACGGTGCCATTAAAATATGGGCTGATTACATATAATCCCGTCGAACGTTAAAATTGGGAGGAAACCGGCTTATGGAACAAAAGGCAAAGGAAGTAGCCTCGCACGCTGCGATTCCTGTGAGCATCTCGGCGATGCTCGTCACGCTGGGCGTGGTGTATGGCGATATCGGCACCAGCCCCATGTATGTAACCAAGGCGCTCGTTGCCGGCAACGGCGGCATCGGAAGCGTCACGCAGGAGTTCGTGCTCGGCGCGCTCTCCCTTGTCGTGTGGACGGTCACGCTGCTGACGACCGTCAAGTACGTGCTGATCTCGCTGCGCGCCGACAACCACGGCGAGGGCGGCATCTTTGCCCTGTACAGCCTGGTCAAGCGCTGCGGCAAGTGGCTCATCATCCCCGCCATGCTGGGCGGCGCGGCGCTCCTCGCCGACGGCATCCTGACGCCTGCCGTTACCGTCACCACGGCCATCGAGGGCCTGCGCACCATCCCGGCGGTCCATGCCGTGCTCGGTGACGACCAGGGTCGTGTCGTCGCCATCACGCTTGCCATCATCATCGCGCTCTTCTTGGTGCAGCGCATCGGCACGGCCAAGATCGGTCACGCCTTCGGCCCCATCATGACGCTGTGGTTTTTGTTCCTGGGCGGCACGGGCCTGTTCTTTGTCTGCCAGTATCCCGCGGTGCTGCTGTGCCTCAACCCGTTGCGTGGCATCGCTTTTCTGCTGAGCCCCAACAACCATGCGGGCATCATGATTTTGGGCAGCTGCTTCCTCGCTACCACCGGTGCCGAGGCGCTCTATTCCGACATGGGCCATGTGGGCCGCGGCAACATCTATGCCACCTGGCCGTTCGTTAAGTGCTGCCTGCTGCTGTCCTACATGGGCCAGGGCGCGTGGCTTATCAACAACGCCGGCAACCCGGAGCTCATGGGTATCGCCGACCTCAACCCCTTCTACCAGATGCTCGCCCCGGGTCTGCGCCCCTTTGCCGTCGGCCTTTCCACCGTCGCGGCCATCATCGCCTCGCAGGCGCTCATCACCGGCGCATTCTCGCTGGTGTCCGAGGCCAGCCGCCTGGACCTCATGCCGCATATGCAGGTCTTCTATCCTGCCGAGACCAAGGGCCAGCTCTACATCCCCATGGTCAACAACGTCATGCTCGTGGGCTGCGTCGTCGTGGTGCTGCTGTTCCAGAACTCGGCGCACATGGAGGCCGCGTACGGCCTGGCCATTACCCTGACCATGATGTGCACGACAATGCTGCTCTTCTTCTATCTGCACGTGGAGCGCAATCTCAAGGTCGCGCCGTGGATCTTTGCCGCCTTCTTCCTTATGCTCGAGGGCTTCTTCTTTGTGAGCTCGCTCACCAAGTTCTTCCACGGCGGCTATTTCACCATCCTTATGGCCGCGCTCATCATGGGCATCATGGTGTGCTGGTACAACGGCACGGCGGTTGAGCAGCGCCAGTTTACGCTGCTGCCGCTGCGCAGCTATCTGCCGCAGCTCAAGCGCCTGCGCGACGACGATCGCTACGAGCTCGTGAGCGACAACATCGTGTACCTGACCAAGGACACCAACACCGACTATATCGACCGCGATATCGTCTACTCGATTTTGGACAAGCACCCCAAGCGCGCTCGTGCCTGGTGGTTCGTGAACGTCGAGACCATGGACGAGCCGCATACCTTTGCCTACTCGGTCGAGACGTTCGGCACCGACTACGTATTCCGCGTGCATCTGTACCTGGGCTATAAGATCAACCAGCGCGTCAATGCTTACCTGCGCCAGGTTGTTCAGGACCTGGCTGCCAGCGGCGAGCTGCCGGCGCAGACGCACGACTACTCGGTCTACAAGGATCCGGGCAACATCGGTACGTTTAAGTTCGTCATGATCCGCAAGCTGCTGGCGCCCGAAAGCGACGTGGAGCCCAGCGAGCGTACGGCCATCACGCTCAAGTACATCATCCGCCGCGCTGCCGGCACCCCCGCGCGCTGGTACGGCCTGGAGAACTCCAACGTGAGTTTTGAGTACGTGCCGCTGTTCACCAAGTTCAAGGCCGTGAACAAGATGCAGCGCCTGGCCCCCAACGAGCGGCCGTAGTCGACGCTCGAGGTTTGTCTGCGAACGGGCGGGCTTGTATTGACGGGGATTGAGTCCTGGGAGGAAACCATGGATGCAAAGGTGCTTGACGGTCGCGATCTTGCGGCCGAGCTGGTGCGTGAGGCGCGCGTCGACGCCGCCGAAGATCGGTTCTTTACGAATCGTGCCAACATGGACATGGCCGGCCGCGTGATCTCGATCGTGGTGACGCTGCTTGTCGCGGCGTGCGTTTGCGCGCTGCTCGCACACGTGCTGTTTGTCTAGCGACCGCCGGTCGTAGAAGGCTTTACACTTGGAACCACCACAAGGGAAACCACCACAAAGGTGCCTGTCCCTTTGTGGTGGTTTTTGTTTTTGAGAGAGGGGCGGGGCGCTGATGGACGTCCGTACGGACGGCGATATTGCCGATAGCTTTTGGTGGCGGCGCACAACGCTGACGCGCCGCACTCCTCTGTATGACGCCTGCGTATCGGTGGGGCTGTTGGTCGCGGCGACGATTGTGGGTGCGCTGCTCGACCATCCGGGTCTCGCGCCGAGCATCATGATCGTCTATGTGTTCGCCGTTCAGCTGTGCGCATTCTTTACCTGGAGTCGCCTGTATTGCTTGCTGAGCTCGGCTGCCGCCGTGGCGCTCTACAACTTCTTGTTTGTCGACCCGCGCTACTCGCTGTCGCTTATCGACCGCGTCTATCCCGGCATGTTCTTCATCATGTTCGTGGTCTCGCTTGTGTCGAGCTCGATTGCATTGGCCCTGCGCCGCGCCTTGGCACAGGCCGCCGCCAGCGACCGCCGCACGCATATGGTGCTCGAGACCAACCGCATGCTGCAGCGGTGCGCCGATCAGCAGCAGATTGTCCATGCCATGGCAACGCAGCTGGCGCGTCTTTCGGGCTGTCCGGTCGTGTGGTACAGCGCCGACGCCGAGGGCGATGACCTGCTGCCGCGCGCGACATACACGGCTGTGGGCGATGCCGCGCCGGTGCATGAACTG
>URTP01000016.1 GCA_900550835.1 uncultured Collinsella sp.
CGGCGCGATCGCCCGACAGCGACCGCGCAGGCTGTCCGCGGGATCTTGGGGCTCTAGCGGCCGAATCATCAAACGGGCTTCTTTCGTAGACGTTTCGGCTGTGTTAACAAAGGTGCTCAAAACCCAACGTCTGCGGCTTCAACCCTACCGTCTGCCAACTCATGAAAAAGAAACGGTATTCACGTGTGTACCTGCATCGACAAGGTGCTACCCTTGTAACATTTGGCACCCACTGCTACCAAGCAAAACTACTGAAAGGGCCCCCTATGCTCAATAATCACGAGGCCAATCTAACCGACGAGGAGGCTGCCGCCGAGGTCGCCCGTGTCGCGAAGACCTACCCCGTGGTACGTTTGCTGTCTGTCGATCAGATTAAGGGCGATCCTAACTGCCTGCTCGCCGGCGAGCGGTGTCCCTGTCTGCGCCAGTCAAGTCTTGAGGCCTTGGCGGCAGGTTCCGATGAGGTGTCGGAACGGCTGCTCAACGATGGCGTTGAGTACCGCGCTCGCCTGCGCCCTCTGAAGGTCGAGGGCGAGCCTCACGTCCTGCTGATGGTGCGTCCGATTGATGAACAGGAGACCGCAGAAGAGGACCTTGTCTACACCGACGTGCTGACGAGCGTGCGCAATCGCCGATATTACGAGGAAAAGCTTCGCAGCGCCCGCATGCAGGCCGGTGTGGCCATGATCGACCTTGATGATTTTAGGGTCTTCAACGATACCTGTGGCCGTCATGCCGGCGACCTTGCACTCGGTGCGGTGGCGACGGCCATACGAGGCAGTATTCGTTCGACTGATGAGCTTGTCCGCTATGGTTGCGATAAGTTTGTGGCCGTCATGCCCAATATCCCCTCCGATGACTTCGCCCGTCGTCTGCGTCACGTATCCGATGCCGTTCATTCCGCGATTATTCCGGGCCATGAGCGTGTTAGCTTGACAGCATGTGTTGGTGGCGTTCGCATTAATGGCGAGACGGTCGATGAGGGCGTTGGCCGCGCTGTCCAATTACTGAGCCGCGCTAAGGCAAAAGCCGGTACGGTCGTGACCGATACCGATTCCGTCGATACCTTCCAAAGCGAAAAGCCTTCGGTGCTTATCGTCGATGACTCCGAGATGAACCGAGCTATTCTCAGCGAGATGCTCAAGGACGAGTATTGCATCCTTGAGGCCGATAGCGGTCGTGCAGCGCTCGACATGGTCGACCGCTATGGTGATGAGCTGTCGCTCGTGCTGCTGGACATTGTCATGCCGGGCATGAACGGCTTTGAGGTGTTGGGCGATCTGTCGCGCCGGTCGATTATTGACAATCTGCCTGTCATCATGATCTCGAGCGAAGATTCCGACGATGTGGTGCTGCGCGCGTATGAGCTGGGTGCCTCGGACTATGTCAACCGCCCGTTTGACTCCCGTGTCGTGCGCCGCCGTGTAAGCAACACCATCCGCCTGTACGCCAAACAGCGCCGCCTGACGAGCCTGCTGTCCCAGCAGTACAACGAGCGCGTCAAGAACAGCCGCATGCTCATCGACATCATGGCCGGCGTCATGGAGCTCCGCAATGGCGAGAGCGGCAGGCATGTTACGAACATCGAGAAGCTGACCGAGCTGCTGCTTGGCTGCCTGGTCCACCGTAGCGACAACATCTCCCTCGACAACGAGGAGCGCTCCACGATTGCCCTGGCTTCGGCACTGCACGATATCGGCAAGATGTCGATTGACGATGCGATTCTCAACAAGCCCGGGCGCCTCACGTCCGAGGAGTTCGAGATTATGAAGACGCATACCACGATCGGCGCCGACATGCTGCATGAGCTGGGCCGCCATCACGCCGGCAATGCGCTTATGGAATATGCGTACCAGATTGCGCGTTGGCACCACGAGCGCTGGGACGGCAAGGGTTATCCCGACGGCCTTAAGGGCGACGATATCCCTATCGCCGCGCAGGTGGTGTCGGTGGCCGACGTGTACGATGCGCTGACGAGCGTCCGCGTGTACAAGGATGCTATTCCGCACGAGGAGGCGATCCAGATGATCCTGGACGGTAAGTGCGGCACCTTTAACCCGCTGCTGCTCGACTGTCTGCTCGAGGTGCAAGACCGTATTGCCGAAACATTGGCGCGCCCTGCCGAGGTCGTTGCGCTTCCTACGATTTAGTTTGACCAAAGGAGTTTGAATCCATGATTTCCATGCGTGAAGCGTATGAGAAGATCGGCGCCAATTATGATGACGCTTGCACTCGGCTGATGGGCGAGGAGATGCTTGCCCGTTTTGCCCTCAAGTTTTTGGATGACGAGAGTATGGACAAGCTGGAGGCTGCCATGGCGGCAGGAGACGCCAAGGAAGCGTTTATGGCGGCGCACACGCTCAAGGGCGTGAGCCAGAACTTGGGATTCGATAATCTGTACGAGCCGGCGGTCGTGGTGACCGAAGCGCTGCGCGGCGCCGATGCCGTTGACGGCGCTCGCGAGGGAATGCATGCGTTGCAGCAGCAATATGCGGCTACGATGTCGGCCCTGCGCGAGGCGGCCGAGTAAGAGGCTGTGAGCCTTGATGACTATGAGCGTGGATAATCTCCCGTTTTAGGCCCGGTGGCGGCTTCAAAGTGGGAGATTATCCACGCTCGTTCGATACGTGTCCAAAAATCCACGCTCATCTCTTCTGATTAGTGAATGGCCTATGCGCACTGGCGGGGCTTTCCGCATGCAATCCATATCGTTGTTCGATAAACTGTTCGAATAACGATAGATTCGATGAGGGTGAGTGTATGTCCAACAGCGTTCAGCGTATGGCCAAGGCGGGCGAGACTGTAAGGAAGCTTGGTTTTTGCATGGCAGCCGTTTTTGCAGGGATGCTCGTTGCTTTTGCCGCGTTGGTTGTTTACGTGATCTGGTATGCGGTTGCAAACGTTGCTTCTGTCGATTCTTTCGGTGTCGTGACGCTTCTCAATGGCGGGAGCATCGTTATCCCAAGCGGACTGTGCCTGGCACTCGTCGTGGGTATTTCGCTTGTCGTTTTGTGCGGGATCAGCCGTAACATCTCGCGAGGCGTCTCGCCCTTTACCAAGACGCATGTGTGGCTTATCCGTGTTCTCGCGCTTGCCTTTGCTGTTAACGCCGCGGTTTCGCTTGTTGGTGCCTATGGATCGGTCAATCTTACCATTGGTGGGCTGGAGCTTTGCGTCGTGCCTCATTCCTTCGTTATCGCGATTTGCCAGGGCGTTGCCTTTGACGCGGGGTCGCTTATCGGCGCGGCCGTCTGTTTGTTTGTCTCGGTGATCTGGAGCTATGCCTCGCTGCTCCAGGAGCAGTCTGACGAGCTTGTGTAGGAGGAAACATGAGCTATCTCATCATCGAGCTTGAGACGCAGCTGCTTAAGACCGGAAAGACCAGCGCTGATCTGATTCGGGCGACGGGGCATACTCCGGCTAATATTTCAAAGCTTAGAAATGGAAAGATAAAAGCTATTCGCCTTAAGACGCTCCTCGATATCTGTGATGAGCTTGATTGTCAACCGGGAGATATTATTCAGCGCGTGAGCGAGAAAGAGCTTGAGGAGCTTATTGTCGAGCGCGCAAAAAATGTCGTGAGACAGATGCGGGATGGCGGAGGCAACGAGGCGTCGCTTCCGACATCAGTCTTTGCTGTCGATTTGAGTGACGAGTAGCTTAAGGCGAACAACTAAAACGAAATATCAGCGTGAAGGGACCCGTGTCTAACACGGGTTCTTTCTTTTAGATTATCTTGACAAATACGAGTTATCGAAAAACAATAACAACTATGGAAAACGATAAAGTAAAGAAGGAACGATATGAGCGGTTTTGCTATCAAGCGGAACGGGAGGCCAATGAGCGCATCAACGATAAAGCTATCAAAGGTGTCAAAGCGCTATGGAAAACGGCGTGTGTTGCATGACGTTTCCTTCGAGGTGAATCAATCTGAGCTTTGCGCCCTTGTTGGTGCAAACGGGGCTGGCAAAAGCACGCTTATTAAAATAGTGCTGGGCCTCTGCGAGCCATCGTCGGGGAGCGTGGAACTCTTTGGAGGCAAGTCGAAAAAAGAGCTGAGCCTGATGCGGACGCGTGTCGGCTACGTGCCAGATTCCAGCGGAGCATACCAATCCCTCAGCGCGGCTGAAAATCTTCGGATTCGATGTGCGGAATGGGGGCTTGATGAGAATTGTGAGATTCCTCGCGTTTTGAGCCTAGTTGGACTGGATGCCGATGAGAAAAAGAGCGTGAGCAGTTTTTCTCTGGGAATGAAACGGCGACTGGATATAGCTACGGCTTTGTTGGGCGACACCGACGTACTAATTTTCGATGAGCCGGCAAATGGATTGGATCCGTTGGGCATCGAGAGTATATGGGCCCTTGTCGGTCGATTGAATCGAGAGCAGGGTAAGACCATGCTCATCTCTAGCCATGATTTGGATGAGTTGGCATCGGTTGCAACAAGCTGCCTGTTTATTCATGACGGCGAACTGATAAAAAAGGAATCGGTGGACGTCATAAGGGATGAGGCGTCGTCCCTAAAAGAGTATTACAGGCGCTTGATGAAGGTGGTCTCGCTATGAAGCGGGCGATCCATCCCATAAAGGCAGATATGATGCGTTTGCACAGGATATTTCCGGCGAAGTTTGGTCTTGCGCTTATGCTGGCGTTCGGCCTTCTCTTCGGCATCTTTCTAAAAAACGGAACAACGTTGCTCGCCTGTGGCAATAGCGTTTTTGGGGAGGATATTGGTTTCATCTGGAATGTAATCGATCCTTCTGCACCCGATGAGTCCCTTGTGCGCAGCGCTTTTGCCGGTACGTCTCTGTTCGTACCGCTCATCGTTTGCCTGGTGATTTTACAGGAGCGCGGCTATGAAGAGGGATACCGAATTTCTTCAGCAAGAGGTCTTACCCGCTTTTATGGGGCTCTAGCTCATGCGCTTTCGTCTGCTTTAATAATTGGCGCAGCATATAGTGCGCTTTGCTTTCTTCTGTTTGCAATAGCCATAATACGTGGAGGGCATAGCTACGCGCATGGCATGCTGGCTGCATTTTTGCCTGCAATGATAGTCAACACCGTATTGGTGATATCGGTTGCGCTGGAGACGGTGACCATCTATCGGATTACAGGCAGCGCTGTATTGAGCGGGGCTGCAATAATAATCGGATTTGTCATGAGCTTGACGCTCTACGGAGCCTTCCTTCAGGCACCTATACCATCCTTGCGATGGATCTTCTTCCTTCCTGGGCCGTACCTTGGAGTCGGATGCGCCCTTGGGTATAGCGATATGGGGCAACTGGCGCTTCTGGGCTATGGCGTGGCAGCCAGCTGTTTATCGGTATTGATTTACGCTCTCGTGAGCTTTCGTGCTGGGGGTGTGCTCAATGGCTCGTCAGATTAAAAGATTCCTCCATTCAGAATTGAAGCACGTGAGTAAATGGACGTACGCCTTAATCCCGGTAATTTATGCGTGCATGGTGGTATTGCAGCTTAATTCTTTCCCGATGTGGTTCTGCAGCCTCCGTGAGAACAGTTTCTTGGGCTTCTTCCCAGACCCGACGCTTCGGCTATCGGCGGAGGATGTCCTTCTATTTGGTAATGCAGAGGTTTTTCGCGGTCTGCTGTTCAACGTAGCCCCGTTGGCTCATGCATTGTTCTTTCCGTTCATCGCGGCTTGTATTGTGCCGCGCTTTGTCAGTTCGGGCTTTGTCGAGGAACCGTGGGGGCTGTCGGAGGCTCGGGGAGGGAAGCGGGCGTGCGTTACCGTTGCGCGAGCGATGCTGTCTTCTTTCGCCCTATTGGGCGCGTTTATCCTGTCAAGTGTCGTTTTGTACTGTCTTAACTGCGCAATCGTTTTGGATGCTCAACAGTATTTCAACCTGAATATGTTTTGCGATCGACTTCTTCTGGCGAGTGCGGTCTGCCTTGCATACGTGGTCTCTTGCGTTATCGTTGTTTCCTATTTTGGATCCGGCTTCGGTCCTATTGGCATGCTGTTGCTTGTCAACGTCGTAACGATCTACATACAGGTCGGAGCCAATTCCATGCTTCCGTTTCCGTCCTCGATGCTCATGTGGATTTGCGGCGTGACCCCGTTGGGGAATGGTCAATGCATTTCGATTTTAATTGACTGCCTCATAAACATAGCAAGCGTTTTTACCATTTGCTTTACTGTCGACCAATTGCGGTCGAGATTTCTTTGATTGTTTGTGAGGGATGATCATACCGAGCATACCAAATACAGCGGGGGCGGGCGCCGTGGCTGGTGCTCGCCCCCGCTGGCATAGGAGGATTTAACCTGTGCAGTTTTCCAGCTAGCGCGCCTGCTTAACCTTGGCCGCTGCCTCGACAAACGACTTCCACAGGTTAAAGTCGGTCTCGAGCGTTTGCCAGGTGTACTCGGGGTGCCATTGCACGCCCAGGCAGAACGGCTGGCCCTCGACCTCGATGCACTCGGGCACGCCGTCGGTTGCCTTGGCGACCAAGCGCGTGCTCTTGCCCAGGCGGTCGACGCAGCAGTGATGTGCCGAGTTGGTCTGGATGAGCCTGTGCCCGCCAACCGCGCGCTCCAGCAGCGAGCCCGGCACGACCTCGACAGGATGCACAGGGTCGTTGAGCACGTGGGTATGGCGCCACTGCGTGCGACCCTCGCGCGCACCTAGGCTCGGCACGTCCATGCACAGGGTGCCGCCGGTGGCGACGTTGAGCAGCTGCGTGCCGCGGCAGGTGGTAAAGAGTGGCTTTTTGGCGCAGAGCACCTCGTTAACCAGCTTAAACTCAAAACGGTCGCGAATCTCGCAGCACAGTGTGGGGTCGTAGGGGCGCTCGTCGCCCCAGCGCTTGGGGTTGACGTCCGGGCCGCCGGGAATGGCGATGCCGTCGGCGATGTCGACGTAATGACGGATAACCTCAATGTCCTCGGTGATGGACATCTGCAGCGGCAGGCCGCCGGCGGCAAGAATGGCATCGACAAAGACACTTGCGATTTCCTCGTTGGGGGAGAGCGTCTCGCTCAAAAACGGCTTTGCCTCTTCCCAACGCGGTGCGACGAGGATGAGTGGGCGGTCGGCGGGGTCGACGTTGACATGCGGGGTGTAGGACGATGAGGTGCGGGTTCCAATCATGGGCGTGGCTTTCGAATCCGGGTGGACATGGCGCAGGGGCGGCGCGGGGCAAACGCTGTTGATGAATTTGCCCGCGTGACAATTGGGTTAGTGGCCCTTGATGGAGTTGAGGAAGTCCTGGGCGCGCTTGGTCTGGGGATGGTCGAAGAACTCGTCGGGCGTGCCGGTTTCCACGATTTGGCCGTCGGCCATAAACACGACGCGGTCGGCCACGCGGCGGGCAAAGTTCATCTCGTGGGTGATGACGATCATCGTCATACCCTGCTGGGCCAGGCGAACCATGACCTCGAGCACCTCATTGATCATCTCGGGGTCAAGGGCGCTCGTGGGCTCGTCGAAGAGCATGGCCTTGGGCTGCATGGCGAGCGAACGGGCGATGGCGACGCGCTGCTGCTGGCCGCCCGAGAGCTGTGCAGGCACCTTATCGGCCTGCTCGGCAACACCCACGCGGCCCAGCAGGTCCATGGCGCGCTCGCGGGCCTCGTCCTTGGAGACGCCCAGCACATCGACCGGTCCCAGCATGACGTTTTGCAGTACGGTCATATGTGCGAACAGGTTGAACTGCTGAAACACCATGCCCAGCTCGGCGCGCATGCGGGCAAGGTCCTTGCCTTCCTGCGGCAGGGGCTCGCCTTCGATGAGGATCTCGCCCGAGTCGATGGTTTCCAGGCGGTTGATGGTTCGGCACATGGTCGACTTGCCCGAGCCCGAGGGGCCGATCACGACGACGACCTCGCCACGGTCGACCGAGAGATTGATGTCGTTGAGGACGTGCAGATCGCCGTAGTGCTTATCGACGTGTCTGAGCTCGATCAGCGGCTGATTGCCGGTGGAAGAGGTGCTCTGTGCCATGGTGCTCGGCTCCTTATGACTCTAAATGGTAAATCGTTAGCGAATGATGGCCGCGCCGGTCTTGTGCGAGACGTAGACAGCGGCCTTGTTGATCGCGACGTTGATGAGGATATAGATGACCGCGATCACCAGGTAGACCGACACGAGGGCATCGTAGTTGGTAATGAGCACGCGGGCATTTTGCATGAGGTCGGGGTAGCTCACCACGTAGGCGACGGTGGTGTCTTTGACGACGACCACAAGCTGCGAAATCAACGACGGAATGATAAAACGAATAGCTTGCGGCAGGACGATTTTAAAGGTGATTTTAGCTTTGGAGAGACCGAGTGCCTGGGCAGCCTCGACCTGGCCGCGCGGTACGGCGTTGACACCGGCACGGAAGATCTCGGCAAGTACGCCGGCTGCGGCGAGCGCAACGGGAAGCGTGAGCATCCAAAACGACGGCAGCGCAATCTTGTACTGGGGCAGTACCAAAAAGAAGAAGTAGATGAACAGAAGGCTCGGCACGCCGCGGAAGAAATCGGTGAGCACGCGGCAGACCAGCTGCAGCGGCTTAATGTCGCTGGTGCGACCGAGCATAAGGGCAAGGCCGAGCACCAACGCGATGGCGCCGGCGGTGAGTGCGACTTTAACGGTGCCCTCAAAGCCGGCAAGCAGGAACTTCCAGGTGGTGAGGTGCGTAAAGAAATACCAATAGTGGACCGAAAGCTGACCGGTCACATAAAAGCGCTGCAGCACGAGGGCAACGAGCGCGGCGACGGCAACAAGCGAGATAACGGTGCCGATGCGAATTTTGGCGCGCATCTTGGGGCCGGGAGCCTCGTAGAGCGCATCGCGCATGGTGAGCGCGGGGGAGGAGTGCTTGCTCATCGGAGGATCCTCACCTTCTTATCGATGTAGTTGCCAATGTGACTCACCACAAACGCCGTGCCCAGGTAGCCGAGCGCCGAGATAAAGAACGCGGCGACGCCGCCGAGCGAGCGCGTGTTGATATAGCTCACCACGCCGGTGAGCTCCTGCGGTTTAAGCGGCACCTGACTGCCGAGCGCGGTGGTGAGCATGACGGCGATAAAGAGGTTGGTCATGGGCAGCACGCTCGAGCGCAGTGCCTGCGGGATCACGATCTTGGCAAGGATGCGATTGAAGCTCATGCCCAGCGAGCGAGCGGCTTCCACCTGGCCGACGCCGACGGTGTTGATGCCGCTCATAAAGTTCTCGGAGCCAAAGGCAGAACCCAAGAGCACTGTGGCGACGATGACGCAGGTGCGGTAGGGCAGGACGACCTTGAGCGGGGGCAGCGCATAGACGACGATAATGAGCAGCGCGATGCCGGGGATGTTACGGAAGACCTGGACATACAGGTCGCCAAAGACGCGCAGCGGCTTGAGCGGCGACACGCGCATCACGGTGACGGCGACGGCCAGCACCATGGCGATGGCAAACGACTCAAGCGTCATGCCCCAGGTTGCTAGCAGCGCGTCAATGTAGTTCTGGCCATAGAGCGACCAGAGCTCGGAGAGACTCATGCGGACCTCCCGCCGATAAGGAAAGGGGCTCCCGTGTGTACGGAAGCCCCGACAACTCAGTAAGGAAACAGTTTAGCGCAATAAAGCGTACCGTGCGTTTCCGTATGGTTTCGTTGCGGCCGTTACTAGGCGCGTTGCCTAGGCGCCGATCTCGGGCAGCTCGGGAACATTGGTGTCACCCGTGCGGTCACCGATGCAGATCTGCCACAGCTCGGTCCAGGTGCCGTCGTCCTCAATCTTCTTAAGGAAGTCGTTGACAAAGGCGACGCCGTCGGAATCGAGCGGCAGGCCGATGCCATAGGGCTCCTTGCTGCCGAAGGGCTTGCCGGCGATCTTATACTTACCGGGCTCGCGGACTAGGGCGCTCTGCTGCATGTTGTTGTCGATGACGTAGGCGTCAACGCGACCCTGCTGGAGTGCCTGGCGGGCCTCCTCGTCGGTCTTGAACTCCTGCTGGCTGGCCTTGGGAGCGAGCTCCTCCAGGATGGCAGGGCCGTTGGAGCCGGACTGGACGGCGACGTTCTTGTCGGCCAGGTCGTCGACGCTCTTGATGTCGTCGTTGTCGGCGAGCACCAGGATGGCCTGCTGGGTGTAGTAGTAGGGACCGGCAAAGGAGACGAGCTTCTTGCGATCGTCAGTGATGGTGTAGGTGGCAAAGACGGCGTCGACCTGGCCGTTCTGCAGGACGGACTCACGCGTGTCCGAGGTCACCTGGGTGATCTCGACCTTGTTCTCGCCCAGAATGTAGTTGGACAGGAGCTGTGCGATACCGGCGTCGAAGCCGCGGGTCTGACCGTCCTTCTCGTTGAGGAGGGAGAAGAGCGTGGAGGTCTGGACGCCACCGATCTTAAAGACGCCGGCATCCTTGACGGCCGTAGCCCAGGTGCTGGCGGCGATGGCGTCGTCATCGGCCTTGGGGCCGTCGTTGACGAGCTTGTCGAATGCCTTGGCGTCGAGCGTGGCGGAAACCTCGGTATCCTCGGAGCTCTTGGAGGAACCGGCGGCGGAACCCTTGTCAGCCTCGGCGCTGGTGTCGGAGCAGCCGGCAAGACCAAGGCCGGCGACGGTTGCGAAGGTGGCGGCGACGAAGCCGCGGCGGTCGAGAACGACCTGCTGGGAGAGGTTCTTGCTCATGGTAGAACACCTTTCTCAATAAAATCCCTAGCGGTTGAGTAGAGTTATACCCTATCGCGCTCAAATGGGTCAACACGAAATAACTCAGAAACATACTTACCTTATGGGTTATTGTACCTACCAAAAAAGGACAGGTTTATTTTGGCAGGTTTTATCTGGGCAAACGACGATTGTTACAGCTGATATAGCGTTTTGCGTGACCTAAAACCACCACAAAGGGGACAGGTACCTTTGTGGTGGTTTGGGCTGGTACGGCGGCCGGTCTCGTTGTTTTGTCTCAATCTGTAACATCTGGACGGGCAAAAGGTCTCTATCTGTTACAGATTGAGACAAAGGTTTGGGACTAAGACGTCTTATCTAGATCTGTAACAGTTAGACGGGAATTCGGGCCATAGATGTTACAGATTGAGATAATCGCGCCGCGAAAATTAAAACCTCCGCAGGGGTGCTTCCCTTGCGGAGGTTTTTTACTCGTTGAGTAGCCTCACGGCTTCGGCGGCCATGTTCTCGACCGTCATGCCGTTCTGAGCGAGCAACTCTTTGGGGTCGTAGCGGTCGGGGAAGCCCTTGGCGATGCCGAAGGTGCGCGTGCGCACGGGCGTGCAGGCCAAGTAGCACGCGACACGCTCGCCCCAGCCACCGTCCAAGATGCCGTCCTCGAGAGTGACGACAATGCGATGCTCGGCGGCAAGGCTGTCGAGGAACTCACGGTCGAGCTCAGTTGCATAGCGCGGGTTTACGAGCGTGGCCTCGATGCCGTACTCGGCAGCCAAGCGGTTTGCCACGCGCTCGCCCAGCTCAAAGAAATCGCCAAGCGCGAGCACGGCAACGTCGCGGCCCTGGCGCACGACGTTGTAGCGCGCGACGCCGTAATCGTCGCCCTCGGCAGGCGCCAGATCGGGGCGGCTTACCAGGCCAATGCCCGGCACACGGATCGCTACGGGATGCTCGCGGTGGTCGAGCGACCAGCTCAGCATGGACAGATATTCCTCCATGCAGGCCGGCGCCAAGTAGTGCATGTTGGGAAGACCGCCCAGCATGGAAATATCAAAGAACGAGAGGTGCGTCTCGGATGTGGTGCCAAAGATCGACGCGCCAAATACCAGGATGGTTGCGGGGGCGTCGTTGAGGCACAGGTCGTGCCACAGTTCGTCGTAGGCGCGCTGCAAAAACGTGCCGTACACACCAAAGACTGGCTTGGCGCCCGAGCGCGCAAGCGCGGTGGCAAAGGTCACGGCGTGTTCCTCGGCAATGCCCACGTCGACAAACTGCTTGCCTGCCGCGGCGCGAAGCTCGGGTGTAAAGCCCATGATGTAGGGCGTGGCGGCCGTGATGCCCACGACCTGCGGATCGTGCTCGATGGCGGCGCTGAGCGCCTCGCCCGTAATGTCGGCATAGGTGCGCGGCGCAGGCTCGCTCGGATGGCCCGGGCAGAGCTTGCGTCCAGTTGCCATGTCAAACGGACCCACATGATGCCAGCGCTCGGGGTCGCTCTGGGCTGGCTCAAAGCCCTTGCCCTTTGCGGTGGAGACGTGCAGCACGATGGGATGATCGATATCGCGCAGCTCCTGCAGCGTGTCGACCAGGGCCAACACATCGTTGCCGGTGTCCAGATAGCGGTAGTCGAGCCCCATCGCGCGGAAAACGTTGCGCTCGCAGGTGCCGTTGCTGGCGCGCAGCTCGGCCAGATTGCGATACAGGCCACCGTGGTTTTCGGCGATGGACTGGTCGTTATCGTTGACGATGATGATCAAGTTGCTGTCGAGTTCGGCGGCATTGTCGAGGCCCTCAAACGCCAAGCCGCCCGAAAGCGAGCCGTCGCCAATGATGGTAATGACGTTGTACGTATCGCCCGCCAGGTCACGAGCGTGTGCCAGGCCGCAGCCCAGGCTCACCGACGTGGAGGTATGGCCCATGGCGAACAGGTCGTGCTCGGACTCGTCGGGATTGGCAAAGCCAGAAGCCTCACCATAACGCTCCGGATCGATATAAGTGTACGCGCGCCCAGTCAGCGCCTTGTGGGCGTAGGTCTGGTGCGAAACGTCAAAGACAATCTTGTCGATGGGGGAGTTAAACACGCGATGAAGCGCAACCGTAAGCTCAACGACGCCCAGGTTGGGGGCAACGTGCCCGCCGACGGCGGCGGAGCTTTCGAGGATTGCCTGACGGATCTCGCCGCAGAGCAGCGGAAGCTCGGCGCGGTCGAGAGCCTTGACGTCCTCGGGCGTTGTCGTTTGCGTAAGCAGCATCGTTGTGGGTTACTCCATGCGAATCGAGCACCGGCGCTCCCTCGGCCGGCACAATTGCACAAAACAGTCTCGCACATTTTGGCGTTTGATATGTGACGGCGGCGCGGTAATTCGCCAACTGGCGGGGCAAAACGTTTTGTCCGATGCCATACTGGTAGATTCGATGATGATTTTATTCAATGCGTGCAGGCCGTGGCTTGCCGCCGTGAGCCGCTGGAAGGAGGCAGCATGTCTGATGCCGTTCGTGCCGAGAAAATCGCGCACGAGGTCGACGATGCCGCCCGTCAGCTGGCCCAGGCGGGCCGCTTGGACCTGACGCACGAGTTTATCCAGCATGGCGACGTGACGGTGTATGCGCATGTGATTTCGGTGGCGCGGGCGAGCCTGTCCTTTGCCGAGTGCTTGGGCCGTGCTGGCATTTCGGTCGACCGTGCCTCGCTGTTGCGCGGGGCCCTGCTGCACGATTACTTTCTCTATGATTGGCACGACCCCGATCCGAGCCATCGACTGCACGGATTTCGGCATCCATTTTTTGCCCTGGCGCGTGCCGAGGAAGATTTTGAGCTGACGCCGCGCGAGCGGAATATCATCGTGCGCCATATGTTTCCGCTGGTACCGGTTCCACCGACGTGTCGCGAGGCATGGATTGTGTGCCTGGCCGATAAATGGTGCGCTCTGTGCGAGACGGTCGCCGGCCGTCTGCCGCGCAAAGGCGGCGCGAACGATTTGAACGAGGGCACGAGTGACGGTTCGAGCAAAGATTCGAGCGAAAAGAGGAGAGGGTAGACGGTGGGAACCGCGATCGACATGGCATTTGACGGCGCGACGCTTGCCGCCTGTCCGCTCTCGGCGCTGATGCTCTCGTTTGCCTTCTACGGTTTTTGCGGCTGGGTGTGGGAGTCGACAGTCTGCGCCATGCTCAACCACGGACGCTTTGCCAACAGCGGTTTTTTGCTGGGGCCGTGTTGTCCTATCTATGGTGTGGGCGGCATAGCCTGCTGGCTTTTGCTGCGCGGGATTCCGGATGCCTCGAGCCAGTTTGTTGCCGCGGCGCTCGTATGCAGCTTGATTGAGTACAGCGTAGGCGTGTTGTTGGAAAAAACAACAGGCGCGCGCTTTTGGGATTACTCGCACCTGCCGTTTAACCTGCACGGACGCATCTGTCTGTACTGGGCCTGCGCGTTTGGCCTGGGTGCGCTGTGTATTTGTCGTTTAGTGGAGCCGGCGGTGTTGGGGCTGCTTGGCCATCTGCCGGGGCTGATTGTGCGGCTGTCCGCCTTTATCGTCGCGGTCGCGATGATGGTTGACGCGGTGTGCTCGTTGGCGAGCTGGCGGCGTCTGTCCGATCAGCTGGAGCGCGTGCGCGCCGACCTTGCCGACCGCATCAACGAGTCGCTTGCCGATGCCTCGGACTCAATGCTCGAGCGCATTCCCGAATCGACGATTGACTCGGTGACACAGACGCACATCCGCAGCCGTGCCGTTAACGCGTGGCTGGTCGAGCTGGGTGACGCCGCGCTCGATGCCCTGCGCGAGAAGGCTTCGATGCCGACGTTTATCGCGGATGGCGCTCGCGGCCTGGCACTCGCTGCCCGCCGCGTGGCCGATGCCGCGCCGAGTATGCCGCGTCCGTCGCTCAGTCGTCGCCTTGCCGGCAAGCGCATGAGCCGTCCAGTGCCGAGCGTGTCGCTCAGCCGTCGCGACCTGCGCTTCTTTAATGCCTTCCCGCGCTTGCGCATCAACCGCTACGAGGGCGTCATCCGAGCTACCGACCTCCGCGACCGAGCCCGCGAGCTGTTCCGGCGCTAGCTGGGACGGGCGCGCTCACGGCTCCCTTGCTTGCGTATTTCCCGTTCGTTTCGCGCCCGTTGCCGCGCCGTTTCCAAGATTGCGGCACCGTTTCCATTCGACAACGCGGCGTTTAACAACGCCGTATCTGGTCTACACCAGTTGCCCCTCGGCCGCATTATGGGCGCCGACAACGTCCATGCGACCAAGGGAGAGCGAATGTACGATACGGGATCGACAACGTTTATGCTCATCTGCACCATGCTCGTGTTTTTAATGACACCGGGTCTGGCGTTTTTCTATGGCGGCCTGTCCAGGCGCAAAAATGTCATCAACACCATGCTTATGTGCTTTGGCACCATTGGCCTGGTTGGTGTGCTGTGGATTGTCGCCGGCTGGTCGCTGGCCTACGGCGGCGACGGTTCCAGCCCGTTTATTGGAGGCCTTGACCAGCTGCTGTGCCTGCCGGTGCTCAACCAGGTGCTGCAGGCGGCCGAGGGCAATGCCGCGGACGGTGCCGTCTACCCTCAGATCATCAACATCGCCTTCCAGATGGCGTTTGCCATGATCACGGCCGCTATCGTCACGGGCAGCCTGGCTGGTCGCGTTAAGTTCGGTGCCATGACGGCCTTCCTGGGCATTTGGCTGCTCGTGGTCTATGCACCGCTCGCCCACATGGTTTGGGGCGGCGATGGCTCCTTTATCGGCGACATCATCGGCGCGCTCGACTTTGCCGGTGGCGACGTGGTACACATTTCGTCTGGTCTTACCGGCCTGATCCTCTGCTTAATGCTCGGCCGTCGTCGCGGCTTTGGCATGGTGAGCTATCGTCCGCATAACGTGCCGTTTGTGGCGCTGGGCGCCGGCCTGCTTTGGTTTGGCTGGTTTGGCTTTAACGGCGGCAGCGAGTTTAAGGCCGACGCCGTGGCGGCGCTCGCCATCCTCAACACCGTGACGGCCAGCGCGGCGGGCATGGTCTCGTGGCTTGCCGTCGAGCGCGTGCACACTGGTCGTCCCACACTGGTGGGTGCCAGCACCGGTCTGGTCGCGGGCCTCGTGGTGGTCACGCCGGGCGCGGGCTTTGTTGAGCCGTGGGCGGCGCTGGTCATGGGCCTGATGGTATCGCCCGTCTGCTACCTGGCCATCAGCCATCTTAAGACCAAGTTCGGCTACGACGACGCGCTCGACGCGTTCGGTTGCCACGGCATCGGCGGCATCTTGGGCGGTGTGCTCACGGGTCTGTTCTGCGTGCCGGAGCTTTCGTGGACCGGTCAGGGCGGCCTGTTCTACACGGGCGACGTGTCGCTGCTCATCTCGCAGGTCCTGGGCATTGTGGTGACGGTCGCTATTGTGCTGGTGCTCGACTTGGCAATCGCCGCGGTGGTCAAAGCGCTGTTCCACGGTAGCCTGCGTGTGGGCGAGGCCGACGAGGCGCTGGGCTTGGATGCGAGTCAGCACGGCGAGAGCGCATACCCTTCCTTCTCGGGACTCGATTAGCAGCTTCCCCAAGTACCGCACCTTGCCGTTCAATCGTCGCGCGGCTTTCCCAGGCACCCGACCTTGCCCCTCAAACCGTCGCTTGCGTACCGAAGTACGCGGCGCTCCTCTTTCGGGGCAATCTCGGGCACCTCGAAAACCCGCGTCATTGAATGGCAATTCATTTCTTTTATTGAAGAGAGGAATTCACTATGAAGAAGATTACGGCGATTGTTCGTGCCGAGAAGCTTGAGGTTCTTAAAGACGCGCTGTTTGCTGCTGATGTTCGCGGTATGACTATCAACCAGGTGCAGGGATGCGGCGCGCAGCATGGCTGGAAGGAATACGTGCGCGGCAACGAGTTGCTCGTCAACACGATCCCCAAGGTGCAGTTCACCCTCATCTGCGCCGACGAGCATGTCGACGGTATCGTTGACATTATCTGCAGCGCCGCTCGCACCGGTGCCGCCGGCGACGGCAAGATTTGGGTCGAGCCGGTCGAGGATGTTATCCGCATCCGTACCGGCGAACACGGCCCCGCCGCGGTGTAGGGCCGACCGTCTGTCATCTGCAACGTTAAAATACTGCAGTGAGGCATAAGGCTTGTGTTGCGGATGGACGGATTATGGGTCGCAATAAATATCCCGAGGAGACGGTCGCGAAGATTCTCGACGCGGCACTGGAGCTATTCTGTGCACAGGGTTATGAGGGGACGAGCATTCAAGATATCGTTGACCGTCTCGATGGCATGACCAAGGGCGCTGTCTATCATCACTTCAAGAGCAAAGAAGAGATTTTCAACGCCGCGTTTGATCGGGCGATGACTCCGATTGTTGAGCACCGTCGCTCGATGCTTGGCGTCGGTAATATGACCGGCGCCCAAAAGCTAAAAAGGCTGTACGCGCCCGAGTCTGTCGTTCCACAAATTGAGCTATGGGCACGCATGCATCCTGCGGCGGATCCGGTAAAAAGCTCGCGTCTGCTGGCGATGCAGTACCAGGGCTCGTTTGACGAGTCGGCCGATGGCTGTCTCTTGCCAGTGATCGAGGAGGGCATCGACGACGGCTCCATTGCGTGCGAATGCCCGCGCGAAGCGGCGGAGGCCGTATCGTTGTTGGCGAATCTTTGGCTGCTGCCATTGTTCCGTCCGCTCGAGCCCAAGGAGCGAATGCTCGCTCGCGCTCAATGTTTGGCGCAGATGGCCTCTGCGGTGGGACTCGATTTGGGCGAGGAAGTGCTCCAGACAACGGCACGGATTTGGGACGTATGGGACCGTGCCGGGTGGTAATATAGATACTGACGGTATGTAATTGATTTGAGAGGGCAGCTTCGGCTGCCCTTTTCAAGTCGATAAATACATACTAGCGGTATGTATGGGGGCGGACTTATGGCTGGGCTGAGAGACGTCAGCGTCTTGTTGGAACCAAAAATGGTGCGGCCAATTAGGCTCACGGAGCTTCTTGTTGCGCAGCTGTGCACGTATTCGATGCTGTCGGCGCTGTGCTTTGCGTATCCGCTTTACTTGTTCGATTACAGTGGATCGTCAACGTTATATGGCGTCGTCGTGGCGACGGCATTCATACCCGGCGTACTCGCAACTCCGGTTGGCGGAATCTTGGCGGATAGGGGAAGACATCGCGAGGTCCTCGTGGCCCTTGGCATTGCTCTGATGACTGCATCGCTGCTGTCTATCCCCATGAAGCGCTCGTTGCCTCTTGCGGTCGTCGTAGTAGCGATACTTTGTGTTCAATATGGTGTTCAATCGCTGCTAAAGCCAATGCTCCAAATTGAGACGGTGCGTATGGCGGGTGAAGAGAAGGTTGAGCGGGCCACTGCATTGGTTTCGCAGGTGACCATGGTGAGCAATATCTTGGGCCCTGTGGTCGGGACGGCAGTCTATGGGTGCTTTGGCATCGATACTCTTTGCACAACCGCGTCGGTGGCGTTTGCGATTTCAGCTCTCTTGTTTGGGGTCGCACTCAAGCAAAATGCCTCATCTGACACGATGGGAGACGGCGCGACTCGTACGACATGCCGAAACGATTTTCGGGAGTCGATTCGGTATCTGTTGCAAAATGCATTATTGGTCGCTGTGATTTTGCTTGCGGCAGTTTTGAACCTTGCGTTGGTTGGGCTAACGATTGGCGCTCCCATTATTGTTACAAAGCATCTCGGCATGCAATCGTCCTGCGTTGGGATAGTTGAGGTGGCTATGGGCTTGGGTGGTCTTGCCGGCAGTGGCTTGGTCGGCATTTGGCCGCATCGTTTTTCTTTCAATGGCATATGTCGATATGTTGCGATGATCTGTTTTGGAGTCGCACCGATCATTGTCACGCTACTGTTCGGCGCAGATGCATGCATGCTCACCGTGTTTGTGGTTGGTTCGGCATGGGTCATGGTGTGGGCGAGCATTGCGTCGGTTGAAATCATCGCGTTTGTTCAGCGGGTAGCGCCGACTGAGCTCTGCGGAAAAGTGCTTTCGGTCGTTTACATGGTCCTTTCCTGCGCAACACCTATCGGCCAATTGACGTACGGGGTTGCATATGATCGATGGACACCAGCGATTGTATTCGCAGCCATGTTGGCGGTGCTGACGTTGACGACGGCGCTGTTTTATCGTCTGAAAAATCGCTTGCGGCGATTGTCTTGACGCGCTGGGGCACCGTGAATTTGCGGAGACAGTGGCCCGCCGCGTCGGGACGGCATTGTTTGGGCATGCCTCTCCTTCGTCTACAATATCGTGCAGACGAAGGAGAGGCACGCCCATGATCAAGATGTTCGCGAGTGACTTAGACGGAACGCTGCTGAACGCCCTGCACGAGGCAGATGGGACCATCCGCCGTGCCATTCGTGAGCTGACCGAGGCCGGCCTGCATGTGGTTCCCGCGACCGGACGCTCGACGCTGCCGATCGGCGAGCATGGCTTTACGGGGCTGGCGCTCGATGCCTGCTGCTCTAACGGCTCCATCGTGCGCGACAGTCATGGCGAGGTGCTCAAGACCTGGACCATCGATCCGCAGATCACCGAGGAGCTGCTCAAGGAGTTTCCGGATATCTGTTTTGACTGCTCCACGCCCGACGGCATGTTTTCGAGCGGATCGTTCGAGATGCACCAGGCGGGCTTTAAAAAGGACAGCCCCATCAAGCGTATTGTGATGCGCGGCATGCGTGCGCGCGGCGGGTATCACGAGGAACAGTATTTCGACCAGTCGATCGGCGATATCTTGCGTCACGATGTATGCAAGATCAATTGTCGCGTGACCTCTCCCGAGCTGGAGCGCGACCTTAAGGCGTATCTTGCCGAGCGCTCGGACCGTGTGGTCAACGCGCCGTTCGATCCGGTGATGTTCGAGATCACGGACGCGGCATGCAACAAGGGCGAGAGCGTGGCCTGGCTGGCGGGTTACTACGGCATTGCCGAGGACGAGGTCGCGGTCTATGGAGACGGCGGCAACGACATCGCCATGCTCAAGCGTTTCCACCACAGCTACGCGACCAAAAACGCAAGCGATGCAGCTAAGGCCGCCGCGAGCGTGACCATCGGCAGCTGCATGGTCCATGCCGTCCCCAAACACATGCTCGCCACCATGCGCAAGCAAAACTCCCGCACCGTCATCGAATAATGTGACAAAGGGACAGCCCCTTTGTCATAGGGGCCTGTGTGCTTGGAATACGAACATATATTCGTATATATAACTAGGCTCTGGTAGAATCGGTATCGTTGACGGCAGTTCCATGTGCCGGGCAGCGCCCTCCATTTGATGGGAGGTGATGCCCATGACCGATTTGATTGATTTCGTGAGACTTCTGACCGCTTTGGTCTCGTTCTTCACGGCGCTTGTCGGCCTTTCCGAGGCACTCAAGCAGCGTTCGAAGCGCAACAGAAGGGGTCGCCGCCGCTAAGGCGTTGACCCCCTAATGCAAACAACGGCGCTGCCCAGCCAGCTACAACTTGGGCTGCCGTCGACACTATTCTACCCACGAATGACATTTTGGACAATCGGTAATGCCGCTCCAAAAGCCAGGCGGGTTGTGACAAAGGGGCTGCCCTTTGTCACATCCCAAATATTGCCTTTACGTGTTGGTACACACGGTGTGCAATAATACTCGCACTGTGCAATAGCGCACAGGCTGAGTAACAAGGAGGACGCTTGTCCCAGCTCGAGAAATGCGACCGCCGGTCCCTTCGCTCGCAGCGTGCCCTTCGCCAGGCACTTGCCAGCGAGCTTGCCGAAAGCGGCGACCTTTCGCGCATTAATGTCGCGTCGCTCACCGAGCGCGCTGGCCTTACGCGCCGCACGTTCTATTCGCACTACCGCGATATCCCCGACTTTATCAATCAAATCGAGGACGGCTTGCTGGCCGAGATCCGTGAGCGCATTGAGTTCATTACCGCAGCTCAGCTGCCTGATCTCTATCACAATATCGATGAGCTCGAGCCGGCGCCCGGTTCGGTTGAGCTGCTGCGTTATCTTGCGGCCAACCGCGACTTAATCGGTGCGCTGCTGGGGCCGGGCGGCGACCAGGCCTTCATTAAAAGGATTATCGACACTGCGCGTGAGGCTGTGGTGCCGCGTGCGCAGACGGGCATTTTGGGCCTGGCGCTGGGCACGTTCTTTGACTACTACGTCACCTACGTCGTGAGTGCCGAGGTCGGCATGATTCAGCGCTGGTTTGAGCGTGACCTTTCCGAATCGCCCGAGGCCATGGCGCGCATCATGACGGTTATCGCCTTTGTGCGCCCCGGTGACCTGTATGGCCAACCCATCGATATCAACGTGCCGGAATACGGCATGAAGCTATTGAACTTGCAGCTCGAGGACGCGGCCGACACCGCCGCAACCGTCGAGTCCAACAACTAAGAGGAGAGACAATGAGCAAACTCGCCGAAGGCATTAAGGACCGTATAGTTGCTGCCGCGCGCGAGGCC